>CANJSR010000108.1 GCA_947476855.1 Acetobacteraceae bacterium | reverse complement strand
GGTCCCGGATCGCGACGTATTCATACACACCGATCCGCGCGGCCGGATCGATCTCGATCATGATGTCTGTATCGCTGTCCGGCCCTGCATCGCCGCGCGCTCGGGAGCCGAACAAAGCGGCATGCGTCACGCCACGCGCGCGCAAGGTCGCCTCATGTTCCCGCAGCCTGGCGATGATGTCCTCTCGGTTCATGGACCAATCATAGCACGGAACCCCAGCAAATCACGGTCCTCCCGCCCCCAGAAACGCCTCAACCGTCCCCAGGAACGCCGTCGGGTTATCGACATGCAGCCAATGCCCGGCATTCTTGATCGTCACGAACCGAGCTGCCGGGAACAGCGCCCGGATCGCCGGCCGGTAGTCCGGCAGGATGAAGTCGGACCGCGCACCCGCGACGAACAGCGTCGGGCCATCCCAGGACAGTCCCTCGACCGGGTCCCACCCTTCCAGGTCACGCAGGGAAGCCGCGATCTCCTCCATCCCGATCCGCCAGCGGGGCACATCTCCAAAGACTAGGTTCTGCAACAGGAACGCCCGCAGCCCCGCGTCCTCGATCGCCAGGGCCGCATCCGCCGCTGCCCGCGTAAGGCCCGGCGTCAGAGGCACCCCCCGCAGCGCCGCCACCACCGGATGGTTGCGCGGAGGATAGACCACGGGCGCGATATCCGCGACGCACAGCCGCCCAACTGCCTCTGGGTGCCGCAAAGCCAGCCGCATCGCCGTCTTGCCGCCCATCGAGTGACCGATCACCGCCGCCCCGCTGATCCCCAGGGACGCCAGAGTCTCAGCCACGTCATCTGCCATAACATCGTACCGCATGTCCGGCGCGTGCGGGCTGTCGCCGTGGTTCCGCAAATCCAGCCCCACCACCCGGAACCGCCCCGCCAGCGCCCGCTGCACGAAGCCCAGGTTCCGGGCCATCCCGAACAGCCCGTGCAGCAGAACGACCGGAGGGCCGTCCCCCGCCTCATAAGACCGGAGGATCACAGCGTCAGGATGATCTTGCCGATGTGCTGGCTGGACTCCATCAGCCGGTGCGCCTCGGCCACCTCGGACAAGGGGAAGGTCGCATGGATCACCGGCGCGCACTGCCCGGCATCCAGCAGCGGCCACACCTTCGCCCGGAGTTCCTGCGCGATCCCCGCCTTCTGTGCCGTCGTCCGAGGCCGCATCGTCGACCCCGTGATCGTCAGCCGCTTCACCATGACCTGCACGAAGTCGAAATTCTCGGCCTTGGACCCGCCGAGGAACGCGATCAGCACCAGCCGCCCGTCCAGCGCCAGGGACCGGACATTCCGTGTGGCGTAAGGCCCGCCGACCATGTCCAGGATCACGTCGACGCCCTTGCCGCCGGTCAGGCGCTTGATCTCCTCCCCGAAGTCCTGGGTCCGGTAGTTGATCGCGGCGTCCGCGCCCAGGGTGACGCTGGCCGAGCATTTCTCGTCCGAACCGGCGGTGACGTAGACGGTTGCGCCGAACGCCTTGGCCAGCAGGATGGCGGTCACGCCGATCCCGCTGGTCCCGCCATGGATCAGCGCCTTCTCCCCCGCGGCGAGCTTGCCCATCTGGAACAAATTGGCCCAGACGGTGAAGAACGTCTCGGGCAGCGCCGCCGCGCGGACCGCGTCATAGCCCTTGGGCCAGGGCAGGCACTGGGACGCCGGGACGGTGCAATACTCCGCATAGCCGCCACCATTCGCCAGCCCGCAGACTTTGTCGCCCACCGCGAAGCCTTCCGCCGAGGCGCCAACCGCCACGACTTCCCCCGCGACCTCCAGCCCCAGGATCGGGCTTGCACCTGGCGGCGGCGGATAGGACCCCTGGCGCTGCGCGACATCGGGACGGTTCACCCCCGCGGCCTGGACCCGGATCAGCAGTTCGTCCGCCTTGACCTCCGGCAGGGGGCCGGTGGCGGGCTGCATCACCTCGGGCGCGCCGGCGCCGTCCATCCGGATGAAACGCATGGTCTGGGGAAGGGGCATCGGTCGCTCCTGCTGGGGTTCGCCGTCCGCCGATTTCTCACCGGACATGGGGTAGCATAGTACAGAAAAATCGCCCGGGCACCTACCGCCCCATGTTCCCTATACGTTCTTCCCCTTTACCCCATCCCCGGCGCATGAGGCAATCATGCCCGTTGCGGCCACACCCCCCGCCCGGGCACCATCCCACCGCCCTCAAGGAGCCACGCCATGCCGGACCTGGACGAGAACACCGTCACCGACGCCGCCCTGGCCCAGATGGCCAGCACCGAGGACCCCCGTCTGCGCCAGATCATGGACGCCGCGGTCCGCCACCTGCACGCCTTCGCCCGAGAGGCGAACCTGACGCCCGACGAATGGATGACCGGCATCCAGTTCCTCACCGCCGTCGGCCAGGCCTGCTCCCCCATCCGGCAGGAGTTCATCCTGCTCTCCGACGTCCTGGGCCTGAGCGCCGTGGTCAACGCCCTGCATGACCGGGCGGCGCGGGAACTGGGCACGCAGTCCTCCCTCCTCGGTCCCTTCTACCGAGACGCCGCCCCCGACCTGCCGCTCGGCGCCTCCATCATCCAAAACCCATCGGTGCCCGAGATCGTGGTGTACGGCCAGATAACGGACAATGCCGGCCAGCCGGTGCCGAATGCCCTGGTCCAGGTCTGGCAGACCAGTGAGCACGGGCTGTACGACCTCCAGATCGCAGGCGGGAGCGGCATGGACATGCGCGGGAACTTCCGCTGCGACGGCGACGGCCGCTACCACTTCCGCACCGTCCGGCCGATGGGCTACGCGATCCCGATGGACGGGCCGGTAGGGACGCTGGTGAACAGCCAGGGGCGGCACGGGCACCGCCCATCCCACATCCACATGCTGATCGGCGCGCCGGGGTATCGGGAACTGGTGACGGCGCTCTATTTCGGAGACGACGCCCATATCGACTCGGATACGGTGTTCGGCGTCTCGGCGTCCCTGGTGGTGGAGGCGCGGGACGATCCGGCCAGCCCGATCCCGGGATTGCGTGCCGTGCGCTATGATTTCCGGCTGGCGGCGGCGGTGGAAGGCGGGTCGGGCCGGGTGGGCGGCGATCCGGCGGCGGTTGCCTCCGCGAGTCATTAGGCCAAACGGAATAGTAAGGACCCGCGCGCGGACCCTGTCGTTTGCCGAACGATTGCGCTATGACGGGGCCGAGCACGTGATCAACGCAGGCGAATGGTGGTGAGTCGTGGCCAATTTCCGCTGGTGTTGCCGTGGTGTGTCAAAAATAACTTGCTGCTTCTGATTTTGCACGTTACGCTACTTGAGTAAGGATGAGGACCAGCTGTGAAAGCGAGCTTGGCATCGGCGACATCGGTCATGGCGCTGCTGGCTTTGGAAGCCGTGCAGACGTCGGGCGTGCTCGTCACCGTGGCATCCACGGCGGCCGGTGTGACGGCCGTGACGCTGGCCGACATGGCGCCGGCGCATGCGGGTCCGATCACGATGTCCGGGTCGAACGCGACCGGCAGCACCTTCACGGGTGGCGTCTCTACCGCGACCTACACGATCTTTGACCTGGTGGACGGCGGGACGTCGACGGCAAAGACGGCGACATTCGCCGCGAGCAATTCCGCCGGAGCAAACAGAACGATCACGGGCGCGGCATACTCGATCGTGGGCTCGGGCTCCGGCACGCTGCGCGCCCAAGCGGTGAGTAAGTCCTTTTCCAGCGGCGCCGTGAGCAGCACGACGGCCAACTACACCTATCGGGCCTCGTCGACCTCCAGCGTCTTGAGCCAAACCTCCGTCTATAGCTTCCCGGGGCCGGGCAACACGAGCGCCACCCTGACGGTCATCGGATCTGGCGTGGCGCCTGTCGCGGGCGTGTCCGCCACCAATGGCTTTGTCCTGGTGAACAACGCGACCTCTGGCGTTCAGGTCACGATCACCAACAGCGGGACAGGCAACAAGGCGACAACGCGTGTCGACAAGGGCGTTACCCTCAACAACCTGAACGGCTCGATCGGCTCGATCAGCGGCTTCACGGGTAGCGGCGGATCGGTGAACCTGGGTGACGCCTTCGGCGGTCCCGCCGCGAGCAAGACCTTCACCTTCACGCCGACGACGCTCACGAAAGGCCAGACCTTCGCCGGTTCAGCCGTCGCGACATTCTCCAATGGCATCAGCGCGACGAACGCGGTCGGCAGCCTGACCGCGACCTTGTCCGGCACTGGCGTCGCCCCGGTCAACGCGCTCGCGTCCAGCGCCACCACCCTTGCGCGTGTCGGCGGTCCGTCCGTGACCTCGACCATCTCGATCTCCAATGTCGGCGACGGCAACAAGTCCGGCGCCGGGTCGATCAGCAACCTGAACGGCACGATCAGCAACAGCCTCGGGACCGGCTTCACCGCCAAGGGCGGCAACCCGTCAACCCTCAGCCTCGCCGACTCGGCGTCCACGACGCTCGGCTTTACGTTCCAGCCCGTCAGCAAGGGCACATCGACCGTCACGTCGACCTTCACCCTGTCCAACGGCAGCGCGGACGGAAAGAACACGGCCGCCACCGTCACGGCCTCGGTGTCCGCGCAGGGCGTCGCGCCCGAGCTTCAGACGAAGTTCAATTCGGTCGTCAACACCGCTACGGCCGTCGCCGGCGGCGCGACCGCCTCCTCCGGCCCGACCATCAGCTTCGGCTCGGTTGGCTACGGCGTCAGCACGACCGTCTATCTCGACCTGGCCAACATCACCAACGACCCCAA
The DNA here is from genome assembly GCA_947476855.1 of Acetobacteraceae bacterium. Next base: position 7,623 of record CANJSR010000108.1, on the reverse strand, counting down.
CGGCGGCGATAACAACCTGACCAACCTGACGCTGAATTCGTTCGCGTTCGGCGGCCCCGATGCCTCCAAGTTCAGCGTCGGCCTCGCAAACGGAACGGTTATCAGCAAGGGCGGATCGGTGTGGCTGCCGATCACGGTGCTCAGCACAACGCTGGGCGCGCTCGCCAGCACGCTGACGATCTTCACCGACCAGTCGGTGGCGCTGGGCGGCGTGGGTGACACCTTCACCTACAACCTGACCGCCCTGGTGCCGGAGCCGATGTCGATCGCCCTTCTAGGCGGTGGTCTGGCCGGTCTCGCGGCCATTCGTGGCCGCAAGCACCGCCGCAAGGTCGAAGCGGTCGCCTGATAAAGCCGGCCCGGGGAGTCCCGGGCCGAGCCGAAGCCCGGAACGCTATCCGCCCGTCATGCTCATGTGCCGAGCCAGCGCGGGACGCTCATCGCGCCGGTCGATCACGAAATCATGGCCCTTGGGCTTGCGCGCGATCGCGGCCCGGATCGCATCGTCCAGGTCGTCGTCACTGACGCCGGTGCGCAGCAGATCGCGGAACTCCGCCGAATCCTCCTGCCCCAGGCACATGAACAGCGTCCCGGTGCAGGTCAGCCGCACGCGATTGCAGCTTTCGCAGAAGTTATGAGTCATCGGCGTGATGAACCCGATGCGCCGCCCGGTTTCCTTGACCGTGAAATACCGCGCCGGCCCGCCGGTCTTGTAGTCGGTGTCCTGCAGCGTCCAGGTCTTCCGCATCTTGCCGCGCACGATGGACAGCGGCAGGTACTGGTCCGTGCGGTCGCCGGTGATGTCGCCCAGCGGCATGGTCTCGATCAGGCACAGGTCGAACCCGTGCTCTCCGCACCAGGCCAGCATGGAGTCGAACTCGTCCTCGTTCACGCCCTTCATGGCGACGGCGTTGATCTTCACCGCCAGCCCCGCGGCCTTGGCGGCGAAGATGCCGTCCAGCGTGGCCTCGATCTTCCCCCAGCGGGTCATCGCGGTGAAGCGTGCGGGATCGAGCGTATCCAGGGACACGTTCACCCGCCGCACGCCGGCGGCGTACAGCCCCTCGGCATGCTTGGCCAACTGGGTGCCGTTGGTCGTCACCGTCAGTTCGTCCAGCCCGTTGCCGATACGGCTGCCCAGGCTGCGGAACAGCGACATGACATCGCGGCGCACCAGCGGCTCCCCGCCGGTCAGCCGGATCTTGGTGGTGCCCAGGCGGATGAACGCGCCGCACAGGCGGTCCAGCTCCTCCAGCGTCAGAAGCTCCCGCTTGGGCAGGAACGTCATGTCCTCCGCCATGCAGTAGACGCAGCGAAGGTCACAGCGGTCGGTCACCGACACGCGGAGGTATGAAACTTTACGGCCAAAAGGGTCGATCATGAGTGGTACATGACTCCTTCCCCGCATGAATTGCCCATTCTGGACGGGTCTTCAAGGCCACATTCCGCGCTCGTTAACCTCACGGTAGCAATTTGGTCGCAACAATGCCTTCTTCGGTCGCGTGGGACGTCTTGTTCGGCTCGACTTCCGCCCGCCAACACGTCAGGGTTCCAGCGGGCAAACCGGCTTCGTGCCTTGGGGATCGGATGGCTCGGATCAGTGAATGCCTGCGGCTCGCCGAGTTGACCTGCGCGCGCCTCTGCCATGACCTCAGCGGTCTCCTGGGTACGATCGGGGGCGCGCTGGAGTTGGCGACGGATGGTGACCAGGAACCCAGCGAGGAAGTGACGCTCGCCGCGGACGCCGCGCGGGAGTTGATAACACGCCTGCGCCTGTACCGCGCCGCCTGGGGCGGACTGGGGGAGCCGCTGTCGCTGCCCGCTTTGCACGACCTGCTGGAGGGGTTGCCGCAGGCCAGGTCCGTGACCGTGGAAACCCACGGTCTGCCGCCCGATACCGTTCTGCCGCCAGTCGTCGCCGTTATCCTGTTGAATTTGCTTCTGCTCGCCGGCACCTGCCTGCCACGCGGCGGCCGCGTCGTGCTGGCGGGGGCGCCGGCCGACCTGTTCGTCCGCATTCTTGGTCCCAACGCCGCATGGCCCGCCGGCTTCGCCGCCTGCCTGGTGGATGAGGACGCGGCGATGGCCGCCCTGTCGACCGCCCGCGCCCTGCAGATGCCCCTGACCGCCCTGATGGCCCACGGACACGGGGCCCGTCTGTCCATTCTGATGGGCCCAACGCCCGCCGGAGCGCCCCCGCCTTTGCGACTCGAAACCGCATAAAAATCGCCGGCATTTACCTTTTGTTTTCTTTCTTCTGTTCAGGTTCGGTCTCCGCCCGCTTGTCGGGCCTTGCTGGGGGCCGCCATGGACGACTTACTGACCGACTTCCTGACCGAGACGAACGAGAGCCTGGCCGAACTGGACGTGGCGCTGATCACGTTGGAACGGACGCCGGATGATGCCGATACCCTCTCCCTGATCTTCCGCCTGGTCCACACGATCAAGGGCACCTGCGGCTTCCTCGGCCTGCCGCGCCTCGAACACGTCGCCCACGCCGCCGAGAACGTGCTGGGCAAGCTGCGCGACCACACCCTGAGCGTTAACCCGGCCATCGTAAGCCAGGTGCTCGCGGCGCTGGACCGGATCAAGATGATCGTCGCGGCCCTGGGTGTCTCCGGCGCCGAACCGGCGGGCGATGACAGCCCGCTGATCGCCGCCCTGAACGCCATGGCCGCCGGCGAGGCAGCCGCCCCGGCGCCCGAGCCTGTTGTTCCCCCGGCCGCCGTCGCCGAACCGCCCGCGCCTGTCGCCGCCGCGCCCCCGCCAGTGGCCGCCGCCCCACCGCCCCCGCCCGTGGAGGCGCCGCCACCACCCCCCGCCGTCGCGCGGGAGCCCGCACCGATGGAGGACGCGGCTGGTCCCGCCGCCGCGCCCCAGCAGGCCGCCGGCCAGACCATCCGGGTCACCGTCGACGTCCTCGAAGACCTCATGACCCTGGTCAGCGAGCTTGTCCTGACCCGCAACCAGTTGCTGCAGTTGGCGCGCGGCCAGGACGACAGCGGCTTCACCGTCCCGCTGCAGCGCCTGTCCCACATCACGTCCGAGTTGCAGGAGGGGGTCATGAAGACCCGCATGCAGCCGATCGGGAACGCCTGGAACAAGCTGCCCCGCCTGGTCCGCGACCTCTCCCAGGAACTCCACAAAAAGATCGAACTCACCATGCTCGGCGCCGAAACCGAGCTGGATCGCCAGGTCCTGGAACTCATCAAGGACCCGCTGACCCACATGGTCCGCAACAGCGGCGACCACGGCCTGGAAGCCCCCGCCGATCGGCGCGCGGCCGGCAAGTCCGAGACGGGACGGATCACGCTGAACGCGTTCCACGAGGGCGGCCACATCATCCTGGAAATCTCGGATGACGGGCGCGGCCTGCCGGTGGACCGGATCAAGGCCAAGGTCATCGCGAACAACCTCGCGACCGAAGCCGAACTGGCGACCATGAGCGACGCGCAGATCCAGCGTTTCATCTTCCGGGCCGGCTTCTCGACCGCCGCGCAGGTCTCGGCGGTGTCCGGACGCGGCGTCGGCATGGACGTCGTGAAGACGAACATCGAGAAGATCGGCGGCACGATCGACCTCAAGAGCATCCCGGGCCAGGGCACGACCTTCACGATCAAAATCCCGCTGACGCTCGCCATCGTGTCCGCGCTGATCGTGGAAGCCGGCGGGGAACGGTTCGCCATCCCGCAGCTTTCGGTGGTCGAACTGGTCCGCGCGCAGCGGGAAGGGGAGCAGGCGAACGGCTCCGAAAGCGTCATTGAGCGGATCAACGACACACCGGTTCTGCGCCTGCGCGACCGCCTGCTGCCGCTGGTCAGCCTGAACAGCCTGCTCAGCCTGGGCGGAGAGGTCAGGGATGAACGCGGCGCCTACATCGTCGTCACCCAGGTCGGTGCCAGCCTGCTGGGCATCATCGTGGACCGCGTGTTCGACACCGAGGAAATCGTGGTCAAGCCCGTCGCCCCGATCCTGCGCCACGTCACGATGTTCAGCGGCAACACGATCCTGGGTGATGGCTCGGTCATCATGATCCTGGACCCCAACGGCATCGCCCGCGGCACCGGCGTCGCCGCCGGCGGCGACAGCAAGACGGCGAAATCCGCCATGACCGACTTCGCCCGCTCCTCCGAGAAGACCGCCATGCTGTTGTTCCGGGCCGGCGGCGACCAGAAGATGGCCGTCCCGCTCGGGCTCGTGGCGCGGTTGGAAGACGTGCCGCGCGACAAGATCGAAATCTCCTGCGGGAACCCGGTCATGCAGTACCGCGGCAAGCTGATGCCGCTGGTCCCGCTGTCCGGCGTCGTCGACACCGAGCGGCCGCGTCAGCCCCTGCTGGTCTTCGCCGACAAGGAACACGCCATGGGCCTGATGGTCGATGAGATCGTGGACGTGGTCGAGGACCGCCTGGAGATCGAACTCGCCGGCGCCCGCCCCGGCCTGCTGGGCACCGCGGTCATCGCCGGCCAGGCGATCGACGTGCTGGACACGATGTACTGGCTCACCCAGGCGTCCCAGGACTGGTTCCAGGATGCCAGGCAGGAGGCGCAGCAGCGCCGCTCCAGCCTGCTGATCGTCGAGGACAGCGACTTCTTCCGCCAGTTGCTGGGCCCGACGCTGGGCGCGGCCGGGTTCGAGGTTCGGACCGTCGCCGGCGCCGAGGACGCACTGCGCCTGCGGGATGCCGGGGCAATGTTCGACGCCATCGTCTCCGACATCGAAATGCCGGGCATGGACGGGCTGGAATTCGCGCGGACCGTCCGCTCGGGCGGGCCGTGGGCCTCGCTGCCGATGATCGCGCTGACCGCCCACACCGAACCCCAGCAGGTGGAGGCCGGCCGTGACGCGGGCTTCACCGACTACGTGACGAAGTTCAACCGGGACTCGCTGGTCTCCAGCCTGCGTGAGTGCCTGGCCGAACCCGTCGCCGCCTGATCCGCTCGAAAGGAGAAGCCAATGACCACCGATGTGCTCGAACGGCCCGATGTGGGCGATGAGGTCGAACAGGTCTTCGTGACCCTGACCGTCGCGGATCAGTTGTGCGGCGTCCCGGTGCTGGGCGTGCGGGACATTCTGGGGGAGCAGTCGATCACCCGCATCCCCCTGGCCCCGCCCGAAATCGCCGGCAGCCTGAACCTGCGCGGGCGGATCGTCACCGCGATCGACCTGCGCCGGCGCCTCAATCTGCCGCCCCCGCCCGAGGGTCACAAGCGGATGTCGGTCGTCGCCGAACAGGGCGGCGAACTCTACGCCCTGCTGGTCGACCAAGTGTCCGAGGTCATGAGCCTGAAGGCCAGCGCCTTCGAACGAAACCCGCCCACGCTGGGCGCGAGCTGGAGCGCGTTCTCCACCGGCATCTACCGCCTGGATGGGCGCCTGCTGGTGGTGCTGGACGTGGCGCGCCTGCTCGATCTTTCAAAGGAGGCGTGAGGCACGATCATGGGACGCACCTGCCTCGTCGTTGACGATAGCCGCGTCGTGCGCAAGGTCGCTCGGCGCATTCTGGAAACCCACGGCTTTCAGGTGATCGAGGCCGGCGACGGCCAGCAGGCCCTGGATGCCTGCCGCGAGTCGATGCCCGATTGCGTGCTGCTGGACTGGAACATGCCCGTGATGGACGGGATCACCTTCCTGCGGTGCCTGCGGGAGGAGTTCGGCCCCGATGAGCCGCCGGTCCTGTTCTGCACGACCGAGAACGACATGACCCACATCGCCCGCGCGATCGAGACCGGCGCGCAGGAATACATCATGAAGCCGTTCGATGAGGAAATCCTCATCGGCAAGTTCGGCCAGGTCGGGTTGCTGTGACGGTCCTGGCACGCGCCGCCCCGGCAAGGGCGGACACCGCCACGGCGCGCGTGATGATCTGCGACGACTCGCTGGTCATCCGCGGGGCGATCTCGCGCATGCTCGAAGCCGATCCGGCGATCAAGGTCGTGGCCAAGGTCTCGAACGGCCGAGCGGCGATCGAGGAGCTGAGAAGGACGCAGGTGGATGTGCTGGTGCTGGATATCGAGATGCCAGTGCTGGACGGGATGGCGGCCCTACCGCTGCTGCTGCGGGCCGATCCGGGGTTGCGGGTCATCATGGCCTCGACCCTGACGACGCGGGGGGCGGACATCGCGATGCAGGCGCTGCGGCTGGGGGCGGCGGACTATGTGCCCAAGCCTTCGTCCATCGGCACCGCGGGTGACGATGTCTTCCGGCGGGAGATCATCGCCAAGGTGAAGGGCCTCGCGCGGCTGCGGAAGCGGGCGACGGGGCCGGGGCCATCTGCCTCGGCGGGGGCGGCGGCACCCATCGCGTTGCGCCCGGGCAGCCGCAATCCGCCCCGGCTGCTGGCGGTGGGCAGCTCCACAGGCGGGCCGCAGGCGCTGTTCGCGCTGTTCCAGGGGCTGGGCCGCGCGGTGGACGTGCCGATCGTCCTGACCCAGCACATGCCGGCGACCTTCACACCCATCCTGGCGGAGCACATCACCCGCCTGGGCGGCATGCCGTGCCATGAGGCGCGGGATGGGGAAATGCTGACCCCCGGCCGAATCTACCTGGCGCCCGGCGACCGCCATCTGCTGATCGAGGGCGTTCGCGGCGGCATGCAGGCCCGGCTGTCCACCGATCCGCCCGAGAATTTCTGCCGCCCCTCGGTCGACCCCATGCTGCGCAGCGCCGCCCGCGCCTGCGACGGCCGGGTGCTGGTCGCGATGCTGACGGGCATGGGCCATGACGGCCTGGCCGGCACCCGCCAGGTCGTCGAGGCCGGCGGATCGGCCATCGCCCAGGACGAAGCGACCAGCGTGGTGTGGGGCATGCCGGGCGCCGTCGCGCAGGCTGGCCTGTGTACCGCCGTCCTGCCGTTGCCCGGAATTGCCCCGAAACTTCTGGATCTGCTGCGGAGCAAACGCGCATGACCGCCTCCCTGACCAGTGCTGCCTTCCAGACCCTGGCCGGCCTGCTGAAGACGCGATCCGGCCTGGTGATCGGGCAGGACAAAATCTACCTGCTGGAAACCCGCCTCGGCGGCATTCTGCGGCGGGAAAAACTGGCCGACCTGAACGCGCTGGCGGATGCGCTGAAGCGCCCGGGCGCGGACGCCGTGGCCCGCGACGTCGTCGAGGCGATGACGACCAACGAGAGCTTCTTCTTCCGCGACGAAAAGCCGTTCCAGCATTTCCGCGCCTTGGCCCTGCCGCGGCTGGCGCAGTCCCGCGGGCCGGGCACCCCGCTGCGGGTCTGGTCGGCGGCGTCCTCCTCGGGCCAGGAAGCCTATTCGCTCGCCATGATCCTGGCGGACTGCCGAGCGGTCCTGGGGGATCGGCGGTGTGAGATTGTGGGGACGGATATCTCGCGGGAGCAGTTGGCGCGCGCGCGGGAGGGGCTGTACACCCAGTTCGAAGTCCAACGCGGCCTGCCGATCCAGTTGCTGGTCAAGCATTTCCGCAAGGAGGAATCGAACTGGCGCCTGTCGGAGGCCATCCGCTCCCTGGTCCAGTTCCGCGAATGGAACCTGTTGTCCGACCTGCGTCCTCTGGGCAAGTTCGACGTCGTGTTCTGTCGCAATGTGCTGATCTACTTCGACCAGCCGACCAAGGCCCGGGTGCTGGAGGCGATTGCCTCCCTGATGCC
>CANJSR010000107.1 GCA_947476855.1 Acetobacteraceae bacterium | reverse complement strand
CCCCCCCCCCCTACCGCGCCCCCCCCAAGGGGCGCCCGTTTCTGCTTGACGAACGCCAGCCGACCGGGAGGGCATAGGCAGACCGCCCGTCCCGATGAGCCATACCGCCGCGCGCCGCGGCGCCAGCCAAACCCAGGACGTACGCAAAACCGCCGCCCGAGGAAACTCGGGCGGCGGTTAACGCATGATCAGGTAACGCCTAGGCGATGACGCCGAGCGAGCGCAGCAGCGGCAGGCGCCGTTCCTGCATGTTCTGCAGAACGTTGCCGATGATCTCCCGCGCCTGGGCGGGGTCGGTCACGACCTGCCCCTCTCGCTGAACCGACCGCCCGCTGCGGGCCAGACCCGCGGCGACGGCGTTGGTCAGGGACGCGAGGTCCGTGGGGCGCCCCGCGATGAACTCTCCGATCGCCAGAGTCTCCAGCAGGTCGACGTTCATTGCGGACCCGAGCATGGGCAGCACCATCCGCCCGAGGTCCCCGCCATGTCCGTTGATGTCGGCGATGGCGCTGTTCAGGCGGCCCGTCGCCTCCCGCGCGGCAAGGCCGGCGCCGCCTGGCAGCACCGGATGGGCGAAACCCCCGGCGATCAGCAGCGTCACGGCCTGCAACAGTTCCAGCAGGGAACGGCCGGTGAACGGCTCGGACTGGAAAGCCTGGCGGACCGAGATCGGCCCGGCTTCCAGCATCGCCAGCAGTGGGCGGTAGATCTCCGGCCGTCCGGTCAACTGCCCGAGCGGGGTGGAGATCGTGACCTGCTCCCCGGCGGCCTGGCCGGTCCAGGCGATGGTCAGGTCCTGGAGCATCTGCTGGTGTTCGGCCGCGGACAAAGGCGCGACGCCCCGGCGATAAAGATCGCGGCGGAAGCCCTGGCCGGAGCCGAAGTCGCGCAAGGTCTCCCGCAGATGCAGTTCCTTGGCCTCTCCCATCAGAGCGATCATGCCTTGGGGCACCGAGACGGCGTCGATGTTTTCCGACAGGGTTGCGCTGCCGATGTAGGTGCAGCGGGCTTCCTTCATGGCGCTCGCGACATCGGCGAACATCATCGGATGCCAGTCGCGGTTCAGATACTCATGCGCGACGTAGCGTGTGTCATGCTGGCGCATGTCACGAAGCCGGTTTTCCAGCGCCGGGTAGGCGTTGAAGAACGTGGCGCCGGCGGTCTTCATCTTCTCAATGAAGTCCAGCACGCCGGGCACGGAGGCATCCGTGCGCTCGGGCGACGCGGCCGACAGCATATACATGAGAGCACGCAGCGGTACCATGCCGGCCCAGCCGGTGGTGACGTTGTAGCTCAGATAGGCGAGGCCGCCGGGACGCAGCAGCTTGTTGACCAGGCCCATCAACTCCTGCTGGTTCTCGGGGGAGATCCAGCTCAGGACGCCGTGGGACACGATGAAGTCGAAGTCCGGCAGCGCGCCCGCGGGGCGGGCGGCGATGTCCGAGAACGACGCTTCTTCAAAACGGATGTTGGTCAGGCCGGCGCGCTGGGCCAGAAGGCGGGCGCTTTCGACGTGGGCCGGATTGAGGTCGAAGCCCCATACTTCCGCGTGGGGGCAGGTCGCCGCGACCGTGATCGCGCTGAACCCGTGCGCGCAGCCGAAGTCCACATAGCGGAACGGCCGGGTCAGGTCAGGCGGACGATGGCCCAGCAGCAGGGCGGCGGTGGCGATCCAGGAGGGTGTCGTCTCCCGGTAGAACTGGTTGGTGTAGACAGTATCGGTGACGTACCCGAAGTCCCAGTTGGACATCGATCCAGCTTCCTTGCCATTGCATTTCCCCATTCCGTGACTAACAGGCCGAGGGATCAATTGCCATGACGAAACGCCTCGATCTGCGCATTCAGTTCCGCGCCGAGCAGCACGGCATAGGCGGTGGCGTAGAGCCAGAGCATGACGCCGGCGACCGCACCAAGCGACCCGTAGGTGGCGCCGAAGCTGGTCATGCGGCCGACGTAGAATGACAGGCCCTCGGACGCGACCAGCCACATGAGCGTGGCGAGGACGGCGCCAGGGATCACGGCCCGATAGGGGATGACGCCGCGGACCGGGCCGAACCTGTAAAGCAGGCCGACCGCGAAGGCGAAGGCCACGACCAGCACCCACAGGCTGATCAGGTGGACCAGTTCGGCCGTATCGACCGGCAGGCCCAGCACCGAGAGCGCGGGCTGCAAGGCGACCAGCACGATCAAGGTGGTCATGCCGCCCAGCACGGCCGCGACCGTCATCGCCAGCCCAACCGCCTGGAAGTGCAGGAAGCCGCGGCCGTTCTCGGCGTCATAGGCCACGTTGACCCCGGACAGCATGGCCTTGCTGCCGGCCGAACTGCTCAGGAACGTCAGCAGGAAGCCAACGATCAGGCTGGAGCTGAGGCTGGCGCGCGGATGGCCCAGGAGCTCGTGGATGCGTCCCTCGATCAACTCGAAGGCGGGCGTGGGGAGGAAGTCGGCCAGCAGATGAAGCTGCGACTCAATCGATTCGGGGTCGAGCACGAGTCCGATGGCGGAAATCATCGTGCTGATCGCCGGAAACAGCGACATCATGCCCCAGAAGGCGCAGCCCGCGGCGGCCAGCGCGACACGATCGGCGAGGCTCGCCCACACCGTGCGGCCGATCAGCGCCAGGATCGCCATCGGAGACAGCAGGGTCGGAGTGGCGGATTTCCGCGCCTCCTCGGTGATTTCGGGCGGCAGGCCGTCCAAGCGGGTCTCTCCGTGGCTTCGCCCAGTCCACGACCGGGGCATCGAAATCCAGGCTTACACGAATTTTCCTACTTGCGCCGGGGGGCGCGCACCCCTAATTGCCCCCCACGCAGCAACGCACGTGCCTCTGGCCCTCTGTGGTTACGCAACGACGTCAAGCGTTCTGGCAATCGTTTGGTCGCTGGTTCGTTCGACCGTTTCGTCAACTACGCCCACCGCCTGAACAGGTGGGCGTCCAACTGAGGAGGCCGGGTGCGATGAATCCCAAAATCGCCCAGTTTCTCGCTGACCACCAGCCGGCTACGCCGTGCCTGGTGCTAGACGTTGATCGCGTGGAAGCAAACTTCCGCGCCTTGCAGCGCAACCTGCCGCTTGCGCGCATCTATTATGCCGTCAAGGCTAATCCGGCCGCTCCGGTGCTGGAGCGTCTTGTCGGTCTGTCGAGCTGCTTCGACGCCGCGTCCTGGGAAGAAATCCAGGCCTGCTTCGCCGCCGGCGCCAAGCCGGAAGCCATCAGCTATGGCAACACCATCAAGAAGGTGTCGGCCATCCGCAACGCCCACAAGGCGGGCGTGACGCTGTTCGCCTTCGATTCCGCCGAGGAACTGGACAAGCTGGCCGAGCACGCGCCCGGCGCGCGGGTTTACTGCCGTGTGCTGGTGGAGAACGAGGGCGCCGACTGGCCGCTGTCGCGCAAGTTCGGCACGACCATTGAATCGGCGCGCGAACTGATGCTGCGCGCCGGTGAGCTCGGGCTGGATCCCTATGGCCTGTCCTTCCATGTCGGCAGCCAGCAGACCACGACGCGCGCGTATGAGCTCGCGATCGCCAAGGTCGGCATGCTGTTCACCGACCTGACCGAGGCCGGGGTTAAGCTGCGGATGATGAACCTGGGCGGTGGTTTCCCGACCCGGTACCGCGACGACGTGCCGGAAATCGAGCAGTTCGCCGGCGCCATCATGACCGCGATGGCCGGCTGCTTCGGCAACAACCTGCCGGAGATGCTGGTCGAGCCCGGCCGCTTCATCGTCGGTGACGCGGGCCTGGTCTCGTCCGAGGTCGTGCTGGTCAGCCAGCGGGACAAGAACAGCCCGGTTCGTTGGGTCTACCTGGACATCGGGCGCTTCGGCGGCCTGGCGGAAACCGAAGGCGAGTCGATCAAGTACCGCATCGCCACGACCCACGACGGCTCCCCGATGGGGCCGGTCGCGGTGGCGGGGCCGACCTGCGACGGCGCGGACATCATGTATGAGAAGGCGAACTACCGCCTGCCTCTGGCCCTGCGATCGGGCGATCTGGTCCAGGTGCTGTCCACCGGGGCCTACGTCACGACCTATGCCAGCCAAGGGTTCAACGGGTTCGCCCCGTTGAAGGAATACTACGTGTGAGAAAAGGGGGGCTTCGGCCCCCCTTTTTCGTTGCGGTACAGGGTCTCCTCCGCGGGCAGGGCTGTTCCGCCACGCTGGCGTTGCGGCGCCGGGTTGCCTAAAACAATCCGACACCGTGTGGGAGAACGAACACCATGACCCCGGTCAGCCTTGACGCGCTCGCGGCGCAAATCCCCGATGGCGCGCTGCTCGCGATCCCCCCCGACAACTCCCTGACCCCGAACGCCCTGGCCCGCGCCATTGTCCGGGCCGGCAAGCGCAATCTGCGGCTGGTCGGCGTGCCGGTGTCTGGCTTCGCCAGCGAAATCCTGATCGGCGCCGGCTGCGTGAGCGCAATCCAGACTTCCGCCGTGACGCTGGGCGAAGCCGGGATGGCGCCGCGCTTTTCGGCGATGCTGCGTTCGGGTGCTATCCAGGTGACGGATGCGACCTGCCCGGCGATCCATACGATGTTGCAGGCCGCGGAAAAGGGCGTCCCCTTCATGCCTCTGCGTGGGATCATCGGCAGCGATATCCTGGCGCACCGGCCCGACTGGAAGGTCATGGACAATCCCTTCGCCGATGGTGGCGACCCAATCATCCTGCTGCCGGCTTTGTCGCCCGACTTCGCTTTGTTCCATGCCGTGATGGCGGACCGGGAAGGCAACGTCTATGTCGGCCGCCGGCATGAACTCGCGACGATCGCGCATGCGTCGAAGGCGTCGCTCATTACCGTTGAAACGGTGACCGACATCAACCTGCTGGAAGACGAACGCTACGCCGCAGGGACGATCTCGGCCGCCTATGTCGACGCGGTGGCGGTGGCCGAACGCGGCTGCTGGCCCTCGGCGCTGCTCGACCAGTATCCCGCCGATCCCGCCCATATCGCCGAGTACGCGAAGCTGGCGCGGACCGAGGAAGGGTTCCGCACCTGGCTCGATCGTTACGTCTACGCCCAACCTGTCGCGCGGGCCGCGGAATGATCCGGCTGGAGGAACGGATGGCCGCCTGCCTGGCGCGCCTGATCCTGGACCCATCCGCCCCGCCCGCTCGGCATATCGCTGTGGGCGCGGCGAGCCCGATCCCGGCCGCCGCCTGCTGGCTGGTCAAGAAGATGGGACACAATGTGCGGCTGTCGTTGCTGCACAAGCACAGCGGCAATCCGCTGACCGCCGGCACGCGGGAGTTGTTCGACCTGACCGGGCAGGGCCGCATCGACCTGTTCTTCCTCGGCGGCGGGCAGATCGACGGCCAGGCCAACATCAACCTGATCGGCACCGGCGCCTGGCCGGGGATGGATGTGCGCTTCCCCGGCAGCTTCGGCTCCGCCTTCATGTATTTCATGACGCCGCGGACGATCCTGTTCCGGGAGGAACATTCCGCCCGCGTTTTCGTCCCCAAGGTCGATATCGTGTCGGCTCCGGGCGTCTCGCCCCCCGGTGTGTTCCGCCGTGGCACGGCGCAGGCGCTGGTCACCGGCAAATGCGTGTTCCGCTTCGATCCCGCCCGCGCCCGCTTCACGCTGGAATCCGTGAACCCCGGGGAAACCGCGGCCTCGATCCGGGAGGCGACCGGGTTCGACTACGATGAAGCGGCCGACGTGCTGCAGACCCAGGACTCGACGGAACGGGAACTCGCGCTGCTGCGCGGCCCGGTCTGTGATGAAATGCGCGAAACCTACCCCGATTTCTGCCGCCGCGTGTGGGGCGAAGCCAAGGAGCAAGCAGCCTGATGGATGGATCGATGAAGCCCGGAGCGGACAACAAGGGCCTCGCCCGGTCCGCCGGCGCCCTGGCCGGCATCAAGGTTGTCGACCTGACGCGTGTGCTGGGTGGCCCCTACTGCACGATGATCCTGTCGGATCACGGTGCCGACGTCATCAAGATCGAACCGCCTCAGGGCGATGAGGTCCGCGACTGGGGCCCTCCGTTCCACGGCGACGACGCCAGCTATTTCATCGGCGTCAACCGCAACAAGCGTTCGATCGCGCTGGATATCGGCAAGCCGGATGGTAAGGCCGTGCTGCTGAAGATGTTGCAGGATGCGGACATCCTGATCGAGAACTTCAAGCCCGGCTCGATGGAGAAATGGGGCCTGGGCTACGCGGACGTGCTGTCGCAGCGTTTCCCCAGCCTGATCCACTGCCGCATCTCCGGCTTTGGCGGCGATGGGCCGCTCGGCGGGCTGCCGGGCTATGACGCGATCCTGCAGGCGATGACCGGCCTCATGAGCGTCAATGGCGATGCCACGACCGGCCCGATGCGGCTGGGCACGGCGATGGTGGACATGGGCACGGGCCTGTATTCCGCGATCGGCATCCTGATGGCGCTGCATGAGCGGAAGACGTCCGGCCTGGGCCAGTACCTGGACATGACGCTGTACGACTGCGGAATGTCGCTGCTGCACCCGCAGGCGGCCAATTTCTTCCTCAATGACAAGCGTCCGGCCGGCACGGGCAATCCCCATCCGAACCTGGTGCCGTACGACAAGTACCCGACGAAGACGTGCGAGATCTTCATCGCCAGCGGCAACAACGGCCAGTTCCGCAAACTGTGCGAACTGATCGGCCAGCCAGATCTCGCGAACGATCCGCGCTTTGCCAACAATGGCGAGCGCCAGGTCAACCGTGACGTCCTGACCAAGGTGCTGGCGGAAGCCTTTGCGACGCAGGATGGCAACGAATTGTCGTTGCGCCTGATCCGCAATGGTGTCCCCGCCGGCCCCGTCCTGCCGGTTGACCAGTCCACTGCAGCGCCGCACACGCAGCACCGGGAAATGGTGACGGAGCTTGACTGGTACAAGGGCATCGGCACGCCCATCAAGTTCTCCCGCACCCCAGGTGGCACGCGCCGCCCGCCACCGAAGTTCTCGGAACACGGGCGGGAAGTGCTGCGCCAGCACGGCTACTCGGATGAGCAGATCGCCAGCCTGGAACAGGACGGCGTGCTGGTCGACAAGCGGAGGGTCTAGGTGAACGCTGGCGGTTTTCCCTCATGACCTGGCCGCTCGATCAAGCCGCCGCCGATGTCGTCAAGCTGCCCGGGACCGGCCCCACGCCGGCCTGGGCGGTGTTCGATGCCGAATGGTACCGCGCCCGGTATGCTGACGCCGTGCGCGATCTGCCCGATGCCTCGGATCAGGGATTGCTGGATTTCTACCTGACAAGCGGGCAACAGCAGGCCCATTCGCCCAATCGTTGGTTTGATGAGGCCTGGTACCGCCGCGTCCACCCCGCGCTGATCCCTCTGCTGGAAAGTGGAGAGGTCGCATCCGGGTTCGACCACTACTGCCGGGAGGGCCATTGCCTGGACCGGCGCCCGCACTGGCTGTTCGACGAACGTCTGTATCGCCGCCGCAACGGTGACCTGACGGATGAGGTCCTGCAGGACCGCAAGCTGGCGAACGGCTACGATCATTATCTGCGGAACGGCAACCGGGAGGGCCGTCCGGCCCACGCCCTGTTCGACGCCGCCTTCTTCACCTCGCAGTTCGACCCCGAAACGGTGCGCCGCATCCGGGAGATCGGTGCCTATCGCCATTACCTCTCCCGCCTCGGGGAATTCCCGAGCGAGCCGCGCACGACGCTGTATTTCGATCCGGACTGGTATGTCCGCACCTATCCCGCGGTCGCGCAGGCGCTGGCGGCCGGGACCTACCGGTCGGCGCTGGAACATTACCTCTGCAACGAAACACCGGAACGATACGATCCGCTGTCGGATTTCTCCGAGGCCTGGTACCGCGCCACCTACTCCGACGTCGCGACCGCGATCGAAACCCGGCAAATCCGCAACGGCTATGTGCATTTCCTGCTGAACGGCGCCCGCGAATGCCGCACCCCCTCGGCCGCGCTGGACCTGAAATGGTACGCCGAACAGGAACCGGTGCGCCTGGCGCTGGAGCGGAAAGAGACGCCGGATGCCTTCACCCACTGGCTACGCTTCGGCGCCCCCACCGGCCTGCCGGTGCGGGAGAAGGTGGTGGAGCGGACACAGGCCGAACCCGTCGAACCGCCGCCGCCCGAAAGCAACCTGCGGCAGAACGCCTTCCTGCCGATGCTGGGCCGCCTCGGCTTGTCCTTCGCCTGCGCGGGCGAACCCGTCGTCAGCGCCATCCTGGCGATCCATAATGATTTCGAGACGGTGATGGTCACGCTCGCCGCGCTGCGGGAAAGTTTCCCCGGAGAGCTTGACCTGATCATCGTCGATCGCGGCTCGACCGACGAATGCCAGTTCATCAGCCGCTACGTGACCGGCGCGCAGCTTGTCCGGTTTGAGACGCTGATCGACGAACGCGCCGCCCGCAACGCCGCGCTGTACTGCGCCCGCGCGCCCATCGTCCTGTTCATGTCCCAGGACGCCCGCCCCGCCTATGGCGCGGTCGGGCGGGCGCTGCGTCGTATCCAGTCGGATGAAACGATCGACCTGGTCGGGGGCATGACCGTCACCGTGGCGGGAGTCGTCTCCGATGCCGGCGGCGATGCCTGGGACGATGGCACGCTGGCTTTCCATGCCCAGGGCGCCTCGCCCTTGGCGCCCGAGGTCAACTTCGCCCGCGATATCGACTTCGCGCCGGCCCATTTCCTCGTGGGGCGGACCGAGGTCCTGATCACGATCGGTGCCTTTGATGAGGCGTCGCCGTCCCTGGAACGGGCGGCCGGTGACCTGGGCATCCGGCTGAAGGCCCGGGGATCGCGGGTGGTCTATGATCCCGCCGTCGTGATCTCCCGCCCGACCGCGGCCCGGGTCGACAACGCGGATGCCGACCGGGAGGCCTTCGTCGACCGGCACGCGTCCTACCTCTCCCCCCGCTCCGACCTGCCGCTCGCCCGCCCCGCCAACCCGGTCGCCAGGCGGGTGCTGTACATCGACGATACGGTGCCGCTGCGGATGACCGGATCGGGCTTCGTCCGCTCCAACGACGTGCTCCGGACGATGGCGGACATGGGATACGCCGTGACGGTTTTCCCGGTCCTGGGCTGCCGTTTCAACCTGGCGGCGGTCTATGGCGACATGCCGGAAACCGTGGAGGTCATCCACGACCGCGGCCTGGCCGACCTGCACGCGTTCCTGACGTCCCGGCCTGGGTATTTCGATGTCATCTGGGTGTCTCGCACGCACAACCTCGACACGGTGGCGCCGATCCTTGCCACGTTCGGTCCGCCCGGCACGGTCGCGCCCCGCCTGATCCTGGATACCGAGGCGATCGCCGCGGACCGGCGCGGCACCAAGCTGGCGCTGGCGGGACAGGACTTCGACCTCTCCGGCGCGATCTCCCAGGAACTCGCGCGGGCGAGCCTGTGCGATCACATCATGGCCGTCTCGGACCGGGCTGCCGCGACGGTGCGGAATGCTGGGTTCACCAATGTCTCCGTCCTCGGGCATATCCGCGTGCCGACCCCGTCGCCCCGCGCGTTCGGGCAGCGCAACGGCATGCTGTTCGTCGGCGCGATCCATGAGCAGGACAGCCCGAACTACGACAGCCTGTGCTGGTTCGCCGATAACGTGCTGCCGTTGGTTGAGCGGGAGTTGGGTTGGGAAACCCGCCTGACCATCGTCGGCTACACGGCGCCGGGCGTCCGCATGGACCGGTTCGAGGATCACCCGCGCATCACGCTGCGCGGCCCCGTCGCCGACCTGGCAACCGTCTATGACTCGCATCGCCTGTTCGTGGCCCCGACCCGCTACGCGGCCGGGTCACCCTACAAGATCCAGGAAGCCGCCTCCCATGGCCTGCCCGTTGTCGCCACGACGCTGCTGGCGGACCAGCTCGAATGGCGCGATGGGGAAGACCTGCTGGCCGTTCCGGTGGACGATGCCGCGGCGATGGCTGAACGGCTCGTGACCCTGTATCGCGATGAGACGCTGTGGCAGCGACTGCGGGATGGTGCCCTGGCGCGTCTGGCCGCCGAGAACGCCCCCGCGACCTATCGCCAGCCTTTGTTGGCCGCGCTTGGCCCGCCGCGTCGGGGTCAATCTAATATCGGAATTGTCTCATAAAAAACGCTTGAATCTGCCGAAAGAATCGTCCAAATAAGTGCCCACAGGGTGTTCCCCACACCTTGCTGCGTCGAGCCGACCCCCCAGTCGGACCGGTCCTCCTTCTCCCCCCAAACGGGACCGGACCGACGCAGACTTCATGACTTCTCCAAGCTAAAACAGCCTTCCCCCGCCGAGGCATCCCTGCCGCGGCGGGGTTTTTCGCGTTCAGGGGCCCAGAACCTGTAGCCCGTCGCCCACGGCGAAGCGGCCAGGTTCTACAACTTCGGCGTGAACGCCCAGCTCGGTATGGCCGTATAGGCTGCGCAGTTCCTCCACCGGATTGGCGTCGCGTTCGCCGGTCTCGGGGTTCACCTCGGTCGCCGCGCAGCGTGTCGTGCCCTTGATTACGCGCAGCACCGCGCCGCCGAGTTGGATTCTCTGCCCGATCCAGGTGCGCTCCTGCCAGGCGGGGGCGCCGGTGAACCAGACATTGGCGCGGAAGCGGCGGCGGTGGCGGCGGCCTCCGACCTTCTCCTCGTAGTTGCGCAGGCTGGCCAGGTTGATCAGGCTGATGACCTTGGTCCGCTGGTCCGCGAAGGTATGGCCGGGGACATGGACAAAGCGGGGCGTGCCGATCGCTTCGTCGCCCAGATAGTCGACCAGGAATTCGCCGATCGCCTCGCGCCCTGGCTCGTTCAGCCCGCATGCCATCACGACCTGCCCGTCGGGCGCCCGGATGGTCAGAACCCCGGCCCTCTCATCGAAGGCGGAGGACAGCCGGGAGACCTTGGCGTTCTTCATGAGGCAGAGGAACTGGGACTTGTGGCGCCACTCCGGCCTGGCTGGATCGAAGTCGCTGTTGCCCTGCACCAACGCGAAGGCCCGGTCCCATGGGATGGCTTCCCCGGCCTCGACCTCGGCGGCTTCCATCGCCTCGGCGGTCAGGCCCTTCACGGGAAAGCGGTAGAGATATTCGATGCGCATGTCGGACACCCCCTTGAGTCGCGATCCGCCCCGTCCCAACTCCAAAAAGGAACGGTTCGCTACCGTTGCCTCAGCAGGGGCGGGAGCGGAACAGTCGCCTGAATATGGGGACATGAGACATGGATATCGAGAAACTGACTGAACGGGTCCGCGGATTTCTTCAAGCCGCGAGTACCATTGCCATTCGTGAATTTCATCAGCGCATCACAGCCGAACACCTCACCAAGGCGCTTCTGGACGATGAGGAAGGGGCCGCGTCCGGCCTGATCCGTACCGCCGGCGGCGACCCCGCCCGCGTCAAGTCCGCGATCGACGCCGAGGTGATGAAACAGCCCAAGGTGCAGGGCGCGGGCGCCGGCCAGCCGCAGGTCACCCCGGAACTCGTGCGCGTGCTCGACGCCGCGCAGCAGGCCGCGACCAAGGCCGGTGATGAGTATGTAGCGCAGGACCGGTTGCTGATCGCGCTGGCTGCCTCCGACACCGCCGCGGGCAAGGCGCTGCGCGATGCCAAGGCGACCCCGATCGCGCTGGAAAAGGCCGTCGCGGACATCCGCAAGGGCCGCAAGGTCGACAGCCAGAACGCCGAGTCCAGCTTCGACGCGCTGAAGAAGTACGCCCGAGACGTCACCCAGCTCGCCCGTGACGGCAAGCTCGACCCGGTGATCGGGCGGGATGAGGAAATCCGCCGCACGATCCAGGTGCTGGCGCGCCGGACCAAGAACAACCCGGTCCTGATCGGCGAACCCGGCGTGGGCAAGACGGCGATCGTCGAGGGCCTCGCGCTGCGTATCATCAACGGCGACGTGCCGGAGGCGATCAAGAACAAGAAGCTGCTCTCGCTCGACCTTGGCGCGATGGTCGCCGGTGCGAAGTTCCGCGGTGAGTTCGAGGAACGGCTGAAGGCCGTGCTGAAGGAGATCGAGGAAGCCCACGGCGAGATCATCCTGTTTATCGACGAGATGCATACCCTGGTCGGCGCCGGCAAGGCGGATGGCGCGATGGATGCATCCAACCTGATCAAGCCGGAACTCGCCCGCGGCGCTCTGCATTGCGTCGGCGCGACGACCCTGGACGAGTACCGCAAGCACGTCGAAAAGGACGCGGCCCTCGCCCGCCGGTTCCAGCCGGTGTTCGTGGACGAACCGTCGGTCGAGGACACGATCAGCATCCTGCGCGGTATCAAGGAGAAGTACGAACTCCACCACGGCGTGCGGATCACCGATGGCGCCCTGGTCGCCGCCGCGACCTTGTCCAACCGCTACATCACCGACCGGTTCCTGCCCGACAAGGCCATCGACCTGATGGACGAAGCCGCGAGCCGGCTGCGGATGCAGGTCGACAGCAAGCCCGAGGCGCTGGACGAACTCGACCGGCGTGTCATCCAGCTCAAGATCGAGAAGGTGGCGCT
>CANJSR010000106.1 GCA_947476855.1 Acetobacteraceae bacterium | reverse complement strand
TGCGACGACATGTATGAGCATCTGATCTTCTCGGGTGTCGAGCATGCGACGATCGCGCAGGTGGCCCCCGACCTGAAGGAGCGGGTGCTGACCGTGTCCGGCGTGTCGAAGACCTATGCCATGACCGGCTGGCGCATCGGCTTTGCCGGAGGGCCGAAGGCGCTGATCAAGGCGATGGTGAACATGCAGGGCCAGGCGACGGCGGGTATCTCCACCGTCGGCATGGCCGCCGCGGTCGCCGCCCTGAACGGCCCCCAGGACGGCGCGCGGGAGCAGAGCGCTGCCTATCAGCGCCGCCGCGACATCTCGGTCGACATGCTGAACCAGGCGCCTGGCATTTCCTGCCATAAGCCCGAGGGCGCGTTCTACGTCTTCCCCAACGTGGCCGGCCTGCTGGGCAAGACGACGTCAGGCGGCCGCAAGCTGAACACGGATGAAGACGTGTGCCTCGCCCTGCTGGAGGAGAAATACGTCGCAACCGTCCATGGTGCCGCCTACCACATGTCCCCCTACCTCCGAATCAGCACGGCCACCGCCGATGACGAACTGATCGAGGGCCTACGCCGCATTCAGGACTTCTGCCGAGAACTGCGCTGACCGACCCTTCTTCCCCCTCCCCCCTTGAGGGGGAGGGCCGGGGTGGGGGGTAGACCCCCCGGCCGGTGCCGGAAGAGCCCCCACCCCAACCCTCCCCCGCAAGAGGGGAGGGGGTTTTCAGGACCAACTGACCGTTCGTGCCCCCTAGCAACCGCCTAACCAGGGCCGTGCCCCCACCATGACCACCCTCCGCCCCGGCCGAGACTCCGACGCCGAAGCGCTGATCGCCCTCATCTGGGCCTGCTGGTCGCAGTACCCCGGCGTCAAGATGGACGTAGATGGGGAAATGCCCGAACTCCGAGCCCTGGCCTCATACTACACCACCAAGGGCGGGGCCCTCTGGGTCGCGGAAGCCCCCGACGGCACCATCTCCGGCATGATCGCCACCTGCTCACACAGCGACAGCGCCTGGGAAATCTGCCGGATCTATGTCAATCCCCCGTTCCACGGTTCCGGCCTGGGGCACCGCCTGCTCGACACGGCCGAGGCCCATGCCATCGCGTCCGGCGCCACCCGCCTGGTCCTATGGTCGGACACCCGCTTCGACCGCGCGCATCGGTTCTATGAAAACCGCTCCTATGTCCGCTCCGGCCCAATCCGGGTGCTGAACGACATCTCCCACTCCCTCGAATACGCCTATGCCAAGCCGGTGGACGGGATCGAGGCCTTGGACACCGCCGCCACCGCTTCGGCCGAACCGCGCCTGTCCGCGATCCTGACCGCCTGCGTGGAGGAGGGGGCAGGGGTCTATTTCCTCCCGCCGCTGCCCCGTGCCACCGCCCGAGGCTTCTGGCAGGCAGCCGCCCGCGATGTCGCCGCCGGATCAAAGATCGTGCTCGCCGGCTGGGTCGGAGGCATGCTCGGCGGGACGGTTACGCTGACGTTCTCCCCCGCCCAGAACCAGCCGCATTGCGCCGCCGTCTCCAAGCTGCTGGTCGATCCCGCCTGCCGCCGCCACGGCTTGGCCTGCCGCCTGATGGAACGGGCGGAGCACGAAGCTCGCGCCGCCGGCCGCGTTCTGCTGACGCTCGAAACCCGCCAGGGCGACCCGGCCGAGGCTCTGTACCGCGCGATGGGCTGGCGGGAGGTAGGTTCGATCCCCGGCTACGCCCTGATGCCCGACGGCCGCTACGACACCACGGTCTTCTTCTGGAAGCGGCTGGACACCGAGTGATAGCACCCCGCGCCCAACCCCCACCCGTCATCCCCGAGCTCGTCGCGGGGGCCATCCCCAGCACCATGCCGCGATCGGTCCTCGCGACAAGCACGGCAACCCGTCTCCCCCGCGTTGTGCCGCCCGCCGCCGGATGGTCAACTCAGGTGCCTTCTGCGCCCAGGACCAAGATGCGCCCGCTGCCCCCCGAGACGGTCTACCTCCCCTTCGAAGCCGGCCCCTACCGGATGGCCCTGGGCCTGACCGCCGCCACGGACGCGGACTGGTTCGAGTTCGACGCCCTCTACCCGACCGAGATGGCCGAACGCCGCCGCCTGCTGGCTGACCACCATCCGGAGGTCTTCGCCACCCTCCCTGTCTCCGACGCCGCCCGGGCCGAGGCCCTGACGCGTGTCGCCGCCAACCTCGCCGCCCATCACCCGACCTGGTTCACCCGATCCGGCGACCGCCTCACCAACCACCTGACCGGAGAAGCCTGGAACCTGGCCGATCCCGGGCAGGACCCGCTGGAGCTTGCCGGCAGGCTGGTCCAGGAAGATCTCTGCATCATCCAGGTCCCGGACGAGACCCCGATCTTCACCGCCGCCGTCCTGTGCTTCCCCAGCCGCTGGCGCCTGGGGGAGAAGATCGGCAAGCCCCTCGCCAATGTGCATGGCCCCGTGCCGGTCTATGCCGACCGCCTGGAAAAGCCGGTCGACCGCTTCATGCGCCACCTCAAGGACGGGCACATAGCCGCCCGCCTCAACTGGTCCGTGCTGGATGACCCAACCTTGTTCCAGCCCACCGGCAAGTGGCGGGAGGGCGCCAATACCGCCATCACGGCCGCGAACGCCGGCCAGTCCCTGTATCTGCGGGTGGAGCGCCAGTCCCTCCGCCGCCTGCCCGACAGTGGCGCGGTGCTGTTCGGCATCCGGGTGCATTGCTACCGCCTGGACGCAGTGATCAGCACGCCGGCGCTGGCGGCGAGGCTGGCCGGCGCGGCGCGCGCCTTGCCCGACAGCATCGTCCACTACAAAAGCCTGCGCCCGATCCGCGACGCCCTGCTCGGCTGGCTGGACCAGCGAGCCGGCGAAATGACCCCCGCTGATTAACCCTTTCTTTACCTCTTGGCCGGATAGTCCCCCTCGCGCGCCCGGTCCGGGGCGGCGACAGCAGTGGGAGCTTGGCATTGGCGGTGCAGGGGCGCGCGACGGGTCGGCGACCGATCGTTCCATTGCTGGTGGGCGTTTGCGTCGTGGTGCTCACGATCGCGGTGGCGGCCACGCTCGCGGTGCTGAACATGCGCGACAGCACGCTCCGCAATGCCGAGAACAGCCTGAAAAGCCTCAGCATCGCGCTCGCCGAACAGGCCAACCGGACGTTTCATGGCGTCGACCTGGTGCTGACGGACATCACCGACTTCATCAACGCCGTCGAAATCGAGAATCCAGCCTTGCTCGCCAGCCACCTGGCAGGGCGGGATGTGCATTTCCGGCTGGAGGAACGTCTGACCGGCCTGCCGTTTCTGGTCAGGCTGACCATCGCCGATGCCGAGGGGCGGGTCGTCAACGCCTCGGACGTTTGGCCCTCCGCCCTCCGGCCGTCCTCGCTGCGGCCCTCCAGCCTCTGGCCCTCCCACTGGGTCGACCTGTCGAACGAGGAATATTTCCAGGCCGTGCGTCAGGACCCGCAGGTGACACGGTTTCTCAGCCGGCCCGAGCAGGACAAGGTAAAGGGTCACTGGACGCTGCATGTCGTCCGGCCGCTGGCGACGCGCGATGGCGCCTTTGCGGGCATCGTCGTGGGCACCGTGTCCCTTGGCTACTTCCACGAGGTCTACGCCGCCGTCTCCCGCGGGATCGAGCAGACCATTTCCCTGCTGCGGCAGGACGATGTCCTGATGGCGCGGTTTCCGTCGACGAACCGGGCCGGGCTGACGGTGCCGATGGGCGACCGCCAGGCGGCGGGCTTCCAGGTGACAGGGCCGGTACGCGGGCAGGGGGGCGGGTTGCTCCGCATCCGCGCGTCGGCCGACCTCGCCGATTTCCCGATGACGGTCCATGTGACGCAACCGCGGGCGGTGGCGTTGCAGGACTGGACGGGTCTCACGTGGATGATCGGGCTGGTCGGCCTGGGCTGTCTGCTGTGGATCGGCATCGCCGTGCTCGCCCTCGCGCGCTGGTGGCGGCAGTTGCAGGCCCTGGGGCTTGAACGCGCCGAACGGGCCGAGGCCGAACGCGCCCGTGCCCTGGCGGAAGCCGATCTCGCGCGCGAACGCGAACGCCACGCGGAGGAAGCGAGCAAGGCCAAGTCCGGCTTCCTGGCGATGATGAGTCACGAAATCCGCACGCCGATGAACGGGGTTCTGGGCCTGACCGGCACGCTGCTGGATGGCGAACTGACCGCGCAGCAACGCAGGGTGGTGGAGGCGATCCGCGACTCCGGCGACAGCCTGTTACGAATTCTGAACGATATCCTGGATCTGTCGAAGCTCGACGCCGGGCGCATGACGTTCGAGGACATGGCCTTTGCCCCGGTGACCCTGACGCACGGCATCGTCAGCATCCTCGGCCCGCGGGCGCGCGCCAAGGGGCTGATCATCACGGTGTCGTGCGATCATGCCCTGCCGGCTGCGCTGCTGGGCGATGCCGGGCGTATCCGCCAGGTGCTGCTGAACCTTGTTTCCAACGCAATCAAGTTCACCGAGACCGGGTCCGTCACGATCGAATGCCGGCAGGTGGCGGCGGGTGACGGACGGGCGAGCCTGCAATGGGTCATCCGCGACACCGGCATCGGCATCGCGCCCGACCGGATCGGCAGGCTGTTTGGCGATTTCGTGCAGGCCGACACCACCATCACGCGGCGCTTCGGCGGCACCGGCATGGGGCTCGCGATCAGCCGGCGCCTGGTGGAACAGATGGGCGGCACCATCGCGGTCGAATCGGAGCCAGGGCAGGGGACCACTTTCCGGGTCGACCTGACCCTGCCGGTGACCGAGCCGCTGACCGGCCAGGAACGCCGGGTGGCCGATGTGGTCGGGGCCTTCGACGCCTATCTGCGGACTCTGGGCCGCCCGCTGCGCCTGTTGTTCGCCGAGGACAATCCCACGAACCAGTTCGTCGCCCTTCAAATGCTGCGTGCCTTCAACGTCCAGGTTGACGTCGCCGGTGATGGGCTGGAGGCGGTCGATGCCGCCACCACCTTCCTGTACGACGTCATCTGCATGGACATGCGGATGCCCGAGATGGACGGGCTGGACGCCACCCGCCTGATCCGCCGCCAGGGCGGCCGCCTCGCGGATCTGCCGATCATCGCCCTGACGGCGAATGCCTTCCCCGAGGACGTGAAGGCCTGCCTCGACGCGGGGATGAACCTGTTCGTGGCCAAACCCGTGCACAAGGAGACGCTGTTGCACGCGATCCTGACCGCCCTCGGCGCTCTGACCCGCTTTACCGCACTGGAATCCCCGCAACTGGAGCCCGCCATGCCTGATCCTGTTGCCCCGCTTGCGCACCAGGCGGCGGTCCCGGATGGCCCCACCCTGGACGGTCCCGCCCTGGATGCTGACGTGCTGGCCGAGATGGAGGAGGCGATCGGCCAGGACGGGCTGGTGGAGATGGTCCGGCTGTTCCTGTCGGAGACGGTCGCAAGGCTGGATCGACTGGGCAATGCCGACCGCGAGGCCTCGATCGACCTCCGAGAGGTGCATACGCTGAAGGGTGCCGCGGCGACCGTGGGCGCACCGGCGCTGACCGCCTTCGCGTTGGAGACGGAGGAACGGCTGCGCGATGGGGGATCGCTGTCGGATGCCGATGTGGCGCGGTTCCGCCGGCACTTCGATGCCTGGCACGTCGCGATCGGCACCAGGATTCCGTTGGACCAGCCTCAGGAGTCTGTCTGACGCATGGCTGATCCGCGACGTCATGCCATGACGACAAGCCGCCGCCCTGTCCGGGCGACGGCGTTGGTCGGCTTGATGCCTATCCGGCGGCGCGGCGGCTGGCAGCCTTGGCGGGTGCCGCGGCCTTCTTGCCCTCAGTTGCCGCGTCACCAAGAATCCCGCGCAGGTCACGCAGGAACGCCGACCCTTTGGGCGTGCGCTGCACGATTACGCTGCGCCGATCGAGCGGATCGACCTTCCGCCGGGCGTAGTCGAGCTCCGCGAGGCGATCGAGCGCGCGTGTAATGGCAGGCTTCGATACATTCAATTCGGCGGCGAGTCCGCGTACGGTATGTGCGCCTTCCTTGAGATAGCAGGTCAGGAGAACACCCAACTGCCGAGCGGAAAGATCGACGCCGTCACGACGCACCATGGCAACGACGGTGTCGCGCAGAATGCCGATCAATTGGTCTGGTGTGGAGGGTGGTGCTGCCACGGTCTACCCTTTCTGGTTCGTGCCTGTTGCGGCGCGATGATTGCTTCTAATCATCCTATCCGAGAGCCTGACTGTGATGTCATTTGGCGTCGGTATGAGGTCAAATCAATACTGGTATGATTTTTCACGGCACGATCATCAGGATCATGCGCTGTCGCCGCGTTCGTTCCGTTCCGAGCGGGTGGCGTTAACGATTCTGCTAACGCCCCCACCCTGTGAAGTCAAGCGTAACGTGCTGGTCAAGGCTCGGTTTCACAGGCCCTGCACTGACTCAGGTCATACCGAGGACATATCGTTACAAAATCGTTCATTCACCAGCGCGAATAATGACCGCATTGTCATCGCTTCTCCACCTTCCGGACGGCCAGGGCGTGTCTGATCATTCCACGCGTAAAGATCGAGATGCGCCCAGGATACGCCCTTCGTTATGAAGCGCTGGAGGAACAATGCTGCGGTGACCGCACCGGCGAACGGCTTGGACGACACATTGTTCAGATCCGCAATGGGACTCTTGAGCCAGTCGTCATAGCCGGCCCATAGCGGCAGCCGCCACATCGGGTCGGACACGGCATGACCGAAGCGCAGCAGTGCCTCGGCCGTCGCATCATCGTTGCAGAACAACGCTGGCAAATCAGGACCCACCGCGACGCGGGCGGCGCCGGTCAGCGTGGCGCAGTCGACCAGCAGGTCGGGCTTCGCCTCACACGCCTCGGCCAGCAGGTCGCACAGCACCAGCCGCCCCTCGGCGTCGGTGTTTCCGACCTCCACCGTCAGCCCGGCGCGGGTGCGGATCACGTCCAGCGGCCGCATCGCCTTGCCGGATACCGAGTTTTCGACGCAGCCCACCCGCACATCCAGGCGCACCGGCAGGTCGGCCTCCATGATCATCCGCGCCAAGCCCAGCACGGTGGCCGCGCCGCCCATGTCCTTCTTCATTCGCAGCATGCCGCTGGAAGGTTTCAGATCGTAGCCGCCCGTGTCGAAGCAGACGCCCTTGCCGCAGAGGGAGATCAGCGGCGACGTATCGGTCGCCTTCCCCCCCCGCCAGCGCAGCGTCACGACCCGCGCCGGGCGGTCGGAGCCTCGACCCACCGTCGCCACAGTCGGGTAGTCGCGGTCCAGTTCATCCCCGGCCGAGACGGTCACGCTGGCATTGAAATGGCCGCCCAGGGCCGCGGCGACATCGCCCAGTTCGACCGGTCCCAGCAGGTTGGCGGGGGTGTTGATCAGGTCCCGCACCATCCAGGTGGCGCGCGCTGTGGACAGCGCCGCGGCCTGGTCCCCCTCGATCACCAGGCGGGCGGGAACTCGCTTGGCCGGGCGCACGCCGGTGTACTGGTAGGCGCCCAGGCAGAAGCCCAGCGTCGCGGCGGAAAGATCGTAGTCTCCAGGCTCCAGTCGCCAGGCGCTGCCGGCGGGCAGGCGGGTGGGCAGGCCGCCGAAGGCGAACGGAGAGGTGTCGGTGCCCAGGCCCAGGACGGCCGAACCGATTCCCTCCTCGGACTGAAGCAGATGCAATTCATTCGCATTTGCATGGAAATCAACCGCGCGGAGGTAGGCGGCCTGCGCGGGGGGAAGGGAGGCGAGAAAAGCCTCCAGCCCCGCTGGCCGGACCGCGAACAAAGGGCGCGACTCGGTGCCGGATTCGGCGGTGCATGTCAGGGTCTGGTCGAGCATGGGACTCCTTCGCGGACCGTCGAACCGGTCGGCTGTGTGGGGTGGGTGAGCGATTGTCACGGCGCCGGGGGGAGCGGGCAAGGCATCTGTGTCACCGGAATGTCCTTTGCGGGCCGGGTCGGGCGCGCGGTAACATCGGGCGCGAAACCAAACGGGTGGCGCAATGGATATCGTGGGCGAACTGGTCGGCCTGATCGACGGCAAGGGGCACCGGCAATATGGGCTCAGTCACCTGAACCAGCGCGCGCATGCCCTCCAGGCGGCCCTGCTGGCCGAACAGGCAGGCTGCCCGCCCGCGTTGATCACCGCCAGCCTGCTGCACGATATCGGTCACATGGTCCACGACCTGGGCGAAGACCCCGCCGCCCGCGGCATAGACGACCAGCATGAGGCATTGGGCCATGCCTACCTCGCCCAGCATTTCGGCCCTGCGGTCACCGAACCGGTCCGGTTGCACGTGGCCGCGAAACGCTACCTCTGCGCCGCCGAAGCTGACTACTACGCCCGCCTGTCCGCCGACAGCGTGCTGAGCCTGTCGCTGCAAGGCGGCCCGATGTCCGATGCCGAGGTCGCCGCCTTCCGCGCTTTGCCGCACGCGATGGACGCGGTGCAGCTTCGCCGGTTCGATGAGGGCGCCAAGGTCAAGGGTCTGGAAACGCCGCCGGCCACCCACTTTGTGCCCTATATCAATGCCTGCCTGCTCAACTGAACAGACGCCGGTCCCACCAGATCGGGTGGTGCAGGCTGGTCGTGATTCGCGGAAACTCCGGATGATCTGGGTTCACCAGCACATTCCGCTCCATCCGCGCCACCACGCTCGGCACCACCAATATGAGCGAGCGGCGGGCGAGGTACCAGGCCTCGCCATACGCGCGGGCGGCGACCGGGTCGCGGTCGTCCCAGCCGGGTAGGTGGGCAATGTTCAGGATCTCGTAGGTGACGCCGTTCGGGATCGTGATCTCGATGAAGTGCTGGTTCGGCGGTAGGGCGCCCATGCCGCGCACCAGTTTCTCGAGCATCGCGGTTGAATAGTGTTCCGATGCGTAGATGATCGGGCTGCGGTGCGTGTTCCACCGCCCTGGGTACATCCCCGCGCCGGTGGCGTCGAAGATCGGGAAGCGGCCGTCCGGATCGCCAATGCGGAACGCTGTCAGGACACGGTCCAGACGCTGCGCTGTCACACCGCGGTGCCATAGGCGAGGCCGCCCAGGATGTCTTCGACCAGAGGACGCCCGAACTCACTGGCCAGGACCATGTCGATCGGCCGGCGATCGTTCAGCAGGCTGTGTGGCGTGAACAGGAACCGCCGAGCGGCGGGTTCGTCATGCCAGACCTGGCGGGCGAGGGACCAGACGGCGGCCACGCGGACGACACGGGCGCTTTCTTCCGTGCTGAGACGACCGCCCGACTTGGCGCGCCGGCGGGCGAGGGTAGCGCGTGGGACGAAGCGGTAGACGAAATTGGGATCGTCGGGCGCTAGCGACTGGGCGATCCGCTCGACGGTGGCGAGCGGCAGGCCACGTTCCACTTCGTCGGCCACATCCAGATTGGTGGCAGGCGCCATGCGTTCGGCCACCAGATCGGCCAGTTCGGCAACGGTGGCGGATAGGCCTGGGGCCGAGAGGGTGGCGGACATGAGGGGCGTGCCTGTGTTCATATGAGACAGAAAATAGGACCGAATGGGCGTGAGTGCAAGTCCCGCCTTGACCGCTTCCCCCCGCGCGCTATCCATCCCACCTGCTTACCAGTTGAGGGAGAACCGCCATGCGCGCCTGGGCCGTCGTTGAAAATGGGCAACCGCTGAAGGAAATCGAGCTGCCCACGCCGGAACCGAAGGGCACCGAGGTGCTGCTGGAAGTGACACATTGCGGCGTCTGCCACTCCGACCTGCATATCTGGGAAGGCTTCTACGACGTCGGCGGCGGGCAGAAGATGTCGCTCAAGGATCGCGGCGTCGTCCTGCCGTTGGCGATGGGGCATGAGATCGTCGGCCGCGTCGTCAAGCTCGGCCCCGACGCGAAGGGCGTGAAGGTCGGTGACATCCGCATCGTCTTCCCCTGGCTCGGCTGTGGCATGTGCGAGGCTTGCCTGGCCGAGGACGACAATATGTGCGTCAAGGCCGCGCGCAGCCTGGGCGTGTTCCAGAACGGCGGCTACGGCACCCATGTCGTCGCCCCGCATACTCGGCACCTGGTTGATCCGGGCACGCTCGATCTGGCGGTGGCCGCGACCTATGCGTGCTCGGGCATCACGGTCTATTCCGCGATCAAGAAGATCATGCCGATCGGAGCGCATGAGCCGGTGGTGCTGGTCGGCGCCGGCGGGTTGGGGCTGAACGCGATCGCCGTGCTGCGGGCGTTGAAGCACCAGAACATCATCTCGGTCGACATCAGCGCCGAGAAGCGGGAGGCCGCGTTGAAGGTCGGCGCCACCAAGGTGGTGGACGGCAGCGGCGACGGCGCGACGGTAACACAGCGGATCATCGACGCGGCGGGCGGCATGGTGCCGGCGGTGATCGACCTCGTGAACGGCACGGCGACGGCGCGGTTTGCCTTCGGCGCGCTCAACAAGGGCGGCAAGCTGATCCAGGTCGGGCTGTTCGGTGGCGAACTGATGCTGCCGCTGCCGATCATGGCGATGCGGGCGCTGACCGTCCGCGGGTCCTATGTCGGCAATCCGAAGGAACTGCGGGAACTCGTGGCGCTGGCGCAGACCGGGTCGCTGGAGGCTCTGCCCGTCGCCACCGTTCCTCAGTCCGAGGCGAACGACGCGCTGATGCGGTTGCGTGATGGCAAGGTCACCGGGCGGTTGGTGCTGAAAGCAGAAGCCGCATGAGCGGCGCCAACGCCATCCGCCGGTCGGTCGTGCTGAAGCGCCGCCCGACCGCGGAACCCACCCCGGACCATTTCGAGGTCCGGGAAGACGCTGTCCCCTCGCCTGGTCCGGGCGAGGTGGTGACCCGCACCATCTTCCTCTCGATAGACCCTTATATGCGGGGCCGGCTGCGGGAGCAGCAGACCTACGCCGTGGCGATTCAGACCGGAGAGGTCATGACCGGGGAGACGGTGGGGGAGGTGATTGCCTCCAACCACCCGGACTTCAAGGCCGGTGATGTCGTCGTCGGATCGCGGGGCTGGCAGAGCCATTCCGTGACCGAGGGGAGCAAGCTGGTGAAGATCGACCGGTCGGCGGGCGCGCCGCTGTCGACCTATCTGGGCGTGCTGGGGATGCCGGGGGCGACGGCCTATGCCGGCGTGACCGAGATCATCAAGCCCAAGGCGGGGGAGACGATCGTAATCTCGGCCGCGTCGGGCGCGGTGGGGTCGGTCGCCGGGCAGTTGGCCAAGCGCGCGGGTGCTCGGGTGGTCGGCATCGCCGGTGGGCCGGACAAGTGCCTGTGGGTGCAGGACAGCCTGGGCTTCGACGACTGCATCGATCACCGCGCCATGCGCCTGGATACCGAGATCACGGCGGCCTGTCCGAAAGGTATCGACGGCTACTTTGAGAATGTCGGCGGCGCGGTGCAGGCGGCGGTGTTCGACCAGCTCAATGCCTTTGGCCGGGTCGCGATGTGCGGGATGGTGTCACAGTATAATGAACCGGTGTTCCCGCCTGGCCCCAATCTCGGGTTCGTGGTGGGTAAGCGCATCCTGATCCAGGGGTTCATCGTCTCGGATCGGCCGGAAAGACTGATCGAGTGGCGCAAGCTGGCGGCCCCCTGGGTGGCGGATGGCAGCCTGTCCTATCGGGAGGACATCATCGAGGGGTTGGAGAACGCGCCGGAAGCCCTGGGGGCCATACTGGAAGGTCGGAATATCGGGAAGCTGCTGGTCCGCGTCGGGCACGATCCGGGTTGATTGCCCGGGTCCAAGACTGTGTCGGCAAACAAGTGCCCCAGCATGCCGACAAAGATACCGCCTGAAACAATGGCTTAGGGCTTGTTCGATCCGACGGATCGGTTCGGTAAATCTCGAACCAGCCCTAAGCGGCTTTCTGGACCTTTGGCAGCGGCAGCATGGAGCGGATTTGCTCGCGGGTCGCGGCGTCGATCTCAAAGGCAAGGCGCAGGTCATCCCTGTCCATCCCCACCGCGCGAACACGCAACGCCGTGGGAAGGCCTTCGATGCGCAAGAATCCGGCGGTTCCATCCGGGATCGCCGGAACGTCTGCCAGCCGTGCGCCGCCCTCCGACAAATCGATGAGCCGCGCCGGTATGCCCGTCTGGCCCGCGACGTCGATATGGCAGGCCATCGACAACGGGTGCCTTTCATGCGTTCGGCGATCGACCTCGGAGGCGAAGGTTCGCACCGCCCGCACAATCGCGCGCTGCAATTCAGTCGCCACGGCGTCCACCGACCGAGTGTTTTCGCTTACTTCATCCGCATATCGCCCGGCCTGTTCGGCTTCCCGTGCGACCTCGGTGTTTCGCGCGCCCATGTCATTCACGGCGGCGGCGGTTTCGGCGACGTTGCGGGCGATCTCGGCTGTAGCGGCGCCTTGCTGTTCGACCGCGGCAGCGATCGACGCGGAAATCGAATTGACCTCTCCGATGGTTGTCTCGATCCGGGCGACCGCTGAGACGGCGGCTGCTGTGGCTGCGCGGACCTCTCCGATGTGGCGAGCGATTTCCTCGGTTGAGCG
>CANJSR010000105.1 GCA_947476855.1 Acetobacteraceae bacterium | reverse complement strand
TCTCCCCCACCTGACATGCCGAAGGCCCCAGGGTCGCCCCCGGGGCCTTCGCATTGTTTATGACGTCCGTTGCCGGACCCAATAGTCTAGGCCGTCGCGTTTGCGCCGGCGATCCAGGTCAAGGCAATGAAAGCCACCGAACAATGAGACACAGGATCACCTCCTTTCAGTTGTTGCCACGATTTGGGGAGCATGATCCGGTTCCCATGGCCGTGCAACAACATTCAGGCGATTCGCAGCGGGGCCATCAGTCCATCCGGATGTTCAGCGCGCGCACCAGGTTGCCATAGCGTTCGTAGTCCTTCCGCAGTTCCGCCGCGAGTTCCTCGGGCGTGCTTCCCGCCGGCCGGACGGCGATCTTCATCATCTGCTCCTTCAACGCCGGGTCCTTGGCGATCTTCTGGATTTCCGCGCTCAGGCGGCGGACGATCGCGTCGGGAACGCCGGCGGGTCCGAACAGGCCGCCCCAACTGACGGAGTCCGCCTCGGCCCAGATTTCCTTCAGCATGCGGACATCGGGGAAGTCTGGATGGCGTTCGTTGTCGGCCACGCCCAAAAGCCGAGCCTTTCCGGCTTTGACGTGGGGGAGGATGTTGCCCTCGCAGTGGACCTGGACATGGCCGGCGAGGAAGTCGCTCAGGGCCTCGGCACCGCCGCGATAGGGTACGTGCAGGATGTCGATCTTGGCCGCGGCCTTCACGCTCTCGCACGTCATCTGGGTCATCGTACCGGTGCCGGAGGACCCGAAGGCGATCTTGCCAGGGTTAGCCTTCGCGTAGGCAACGAACTCCTCCATCGTCGTCGCGGGCAGGGACGGATGGATCGAGAAGACCAGTGTGTTCTCGAATATTTTCGAGACCGGGGTGAAGTCCCTGAACGGGTCGAAGGGCATTTTCCGCGCCGCCGGCAGCACGGTCATGGTGGCGACAGGGACGACGCCGAACGTGTAGCCATCGGGGGCGGAGCGCATCACAGCCTCGGTTCCGACGACACCGGATGCGCCGCCGCGATTTTCAATGATGAACTGCTGGCCGAAGGCCGCGGACAGGCGGTCGGCGACGGGGCGGGCGGCGTTGTCGGTGGACCCGCCGGGCGCGTAGGGCACGACGATCTTGACGGGCTTATTCGGCCAGTTCAGCGGGGCTTGGGCGCGCGCGGTGATGGGCGCGGCAAGACTCATAAGCACGGCCGCAGCCGCGCCGATCCAGGATGGCTTCATGGTCGTCTCCCTGTTGGCCGGTACGAGCGCCCGACCTTATGGAGACCAGCCTACCGCCCGAGCGCGCGAACCATCAACATCCCGGCGGGGGCGAAGGTCCTTAACCGGTTCCGGATATCGGCGTCCTTCATTGGCGACGCGTTCCGGAGGTGCGGCGTCGGATGGCCCCTCCGGACATTCCGGTCTCTCAAACCCCGGCGTCCATTGTCCTTCCGGAATGAGATAATTCGTGATGCCCGACTGATCCAACGGGTGGAGGGCGACGTAAGACACAGTGATTGATTGATCAATTTGTCTGGGCCCTATCGGTCATAGCCAGAAAGACCATTTTTCCACTCAGAGTGAGAGTAGCCATATCATGTTCAAAAGAATCAGCGCGAATATCGTTCATGCGTGGGATTTCATTTTCAACCACGAAGTCAGCCCGCTGCGAAACATTCCCGACGTCGCCGTAAGGCATTACGTCTTGCAGGCGCTGGGCTTCATGTGGGCGGTCAGCTTTTCGCTCGCGATCGGTAGCTACACGTTCCTCGCGGCGAGCCTGGTGGGGCACACGGTATTGATCGCCGCGGTCGCGATTACAGTCGCAACCCTCGCGACCGCTGCGAGAAGTCCCCAGGTGTTCCTCCGCGGTTCCGGGCGCCGTGCTGATGGAGAGCACGAGTAAGCGCCGACATGGGCGGTCTTGAAGGGGGCGGCGCGAGCGGGACCTGCCGCCCCGAAGATCAGGAGGCATTCGTGAAATCCGAGTCCACCAGATCGACGGTGTATTTTGATGGCTCCTGCCCGTTGTGTCGGGCGGAGATCGGCTATTACCGTCGGAAGGACAGTCTCGGGGCGCTATCGTTTATTGACGTCTCGAAGCCGGATGCCGCCGTTCCTGTTGGTCTGTCCCAAAGCCGAGCGATGGAACGCTTTCATGTTCGTGCTGGCAATGGAGAGCTTCTTTCTGGCGCGGCGGCGTTTGTCGAACTCTGGGATCGGCTGCCGCGTTGGCGCTGGGCGGCCCGCGCAGCGGCGATCCCTGGGGTGCTGCCGGTCCTTGAATTGTCGTACCGGCTCTTCCTGCGGGGACGTCCAATGCTCGTCTGGATCTTTGGGCGCGTCGCCCACGGAACGAACCGCGTGAAACGTCGGACGTGACCGGGGCCATTGATCCCGGCCACGATCGACCAGGAAATGCTGTCCGGTCGGCTCAATCCATCTTGATCTTCAGTTCCTTCACCAGCTTTCCATAAAGGTCGAAGTCCTGCCGCACTCGCGCGGCCAGCACATCCGGGCCGGCACCGTTGGACCGCAGGGCGAGGCGCAGCAGGTGGGCCTGCAATTCGGGGTTGGCGGCGGCCTTGGCGATCTCCGCGGCCATCTTCTTCACGATCGGATCCGGCGTGCCCACGGGGGCGAAGATGCCGAACCAGTTCTGGATGTCGGCCCCGGGGAACACTTCCTTCAGCGTCGGCACATTGGGGAAGTCGGGATGGCGCACTGAATCCACGACGGCGAGCAGCTTCGCCTTTCCGGCGGTGACATGCGGCAGGACATTGCCTTCCGAGAACACCTGCACCTGGCCCGCCAGGAAGTCGGTCAGGGATTCCGCGCCTCCCCGATAGGGCACGTGCAGCATGTCGATGCCGGCTTCCTTGTTCACGACCTCACAGATCATCTGCGTCAGCGTGCCGAGGCCCGAGGACCCGAAATTGACCTTGCCCGGGTTCTTCTTCGCATAGGCAACGAACTCAGCCATCGTGTTCGCCGGGATCGAGGGGTGGATCGCGAAGACCAGGGTCGAGTCCGCATGCCAGGCGACCGGCACCATGTCCTTGAACGGATCATACGCGGTGGGCCTGGCGTTCGGCAGGATCGTTAGCGAGGCGACGGGGGTGGCGAAGAAGGTATAGCCATCGGGGGCGGAGCGGACCCCGGCTTCTACCCCCACGGCGCCGGAGGCACCGCCTTTATTTTCAATGATGAATTGTTGTCCCATGGCTTGGGACAGACGGTCCATGAATGGGCGCGTCGCATTGTCCGTGGACCCGCCCGGCGCGTAGTTGACGATCACCCGCACGGGCTTGGTCGGCCAGTTCGAGACGGTCTGCGCCTGAGCCCCGGACAAGGATGCAACCGACAAGCCAACAACCCACGCAACAGCAACACCGGCATATGCCAGTAATCGGTTCGTCTTCATTGTCTACTCCCCGCGTCCGGGATGCCCCGGTCTTTGATTGGCGCGAAACACGCGCGTGTCTATTGGCGTACATCCGTCTCCGGGAATGCGCAATCCGCATGGTCACGGCCGAAAGTCGGTGATAGAGGAACCGCCGACGGTTGGCGAACCAACGCCTGACCCACGTTACAGGGAGCCATGATCAATGCGTCTACGCTTTTTGGCCGGTGTGGCCATGGCCTGTTTGTTTGCCCTGCCGGCCAGCGCGCAGGACAACTACCCGAGTAAACCGATCCGCATGATCGTGTCGTTCGCTGTTGGCGGCCCGACCGATATCGTCGCGCGGGTCATGGGCGCGCGGATGGGCGAAATCCTCGGCCAGCAGGTCATTATTGATAATCGTCCCGGCGCGGGCGGCAACCTGGGCGCGGACATGGTCGCCAAGGCACCGCCGGACGGCTACACGCTGCTGATGGCGACGGTGTCGACACACGCCATCAACCCTCTCCTTTACAAGAAGATCCCGTACGACCCGATCAAGGACTTCTCACCGATCGGGCAGGTCGGCGTCACCCCGGCGGTGCTCGCCGTTCACAAGGATATTCCGGCCAAGAACGTCCAGG
Organism: Acetobacteraceae bacterium; assembly: GCA_947476855.1. The sequence goes on along the minus strand of CANJSR010000105.1, from coordinate 8,506 downwards.
AACTGATCGCCATGCTGAAGGCCAATCCGGGCAAGTACAGCTACGGCTCCTCCGGCCTGGGCAGCATCCTTCATCTGTGCGGAGAAAGCTTCAAGATGGCCGTCGGCGGTCTGGACGTGGAGCATGTGCCCTATCGCGGCTCCGCCCCGATGATGAACGACCTCGCCGCCGGCCAGATCCCGATGGCGTTCGACGGCCTGCCGACCGCGTTGCCGCAGATCCAGGCCGGCACGATCCGTCCGCTCGCCACCGGCACCGCCACGAGGGCTCGCGCGCTTCCGGACCTGTCCACCGTGCAGGAACAGGGCGTGAAGGGGTATGAGTGCTACACCTGGAACGCGATCTTCGCGCCGGCCAAGACACCGAAACCGATCGTCGACAAGCTCGCCGCCGCGATGAAGCAGTCGCTGGCCGATCCCGTCGTGATCAAGCGCCTGCAGGATACCGGCGTCGACCCCACGCCTGACTCCACGCCCGACAAGCTCGCCGAGTTCGTGAAGGTGGAGCTCGCGAAGTGGGGCGCGATCGTCAAGGCGTCGGGCGCGAGCCTCGACTGATCCGGCCGACAACCCCAGGGTCACGCGCCCTGGGGCAACTCCTGGCCGTTGACGATCGGGAATAGTAGACGCAGACCGTCGCAAATGACGCTCGACAGGGGCGCTGACGGACGGGGAGACGAAATGATGCCAAGCCGCGCGCTCCTTGCCACGAAGACCAGAGCGGTCGTCCGGACCACATACCGTCATACCCCCTGTCGCATGACCCGCGCCCTTGGGCGTGGAGCCCAATCAGCGGCGACGGAACGGGGAGGTCCCCGGGGGGCCATCCCCGTTCGGTCAGAAAAAGGACTCGTCGTGCGGTGATACGCCTTCGCAACCAACAGGATTTCGCGGCGGGGCTGTTCCTTATCGCCTTTGCCCTCCTGGCCCGGTACTTCGCCTCGGACCTGTCCATGGGACGTCTGGTGCGCATGGGCCCCGGCTACCTCCCCACCGTCCTAAGCTGGATCCTGTTCGGCCTGGGCGTGCTGATCGCACTGAGGGGCTTCTTCACGGACGGTCCCAAGCTGGAAAGCTGGGCCTTCCGCCCGGTGATCGCGATCTGCGCCGCCCTGATCGCCTTCGGACTGCTGCTGCAGCATGCCGGGCTGGTCGCGGCGATTATCGCCACCACGCTGATCTCCAGCCTGGCGGCGCGCGGCACCTCCCAGTTCGCGATGCTGCTGCTGGGGCTTGGCCTGGCCGCGGGATCGACCGCGCTATTCGTCTGGGGGCTTGGCTTGCCGCTGAACATCTGGCCGGAGCTGGGCTGACCGTCATGGAAACCCTCTTTTCCAATCTCGCGCTCGGGTTCGTCACCGCCTGGAGCACGGACAATCTCCTGTTCTGCTTCGTCGGCGCCCTGCTGGGCACGCTGATCGGGGTGCTGCCGGGGATCGGTCCACTCGCCACCGTCGCGATGCTGCTGCCCATCACGTTCAACCTGCCGCCGGAAGGCGCGCTGATCATGCTGGCGGGCATCTACTACGGCGCCCAGTACGGCGGCTCGACCACCGCGATCCTACTGAACGTGCCGGGTGAGTCCTCCTCGGTCGTCACCGCGCTGGACGGACACATGATGGCGCGGCAGGGACGCGCGGGGGTGGCGCTGGCGATCGCGGCGATCGGGTCGTTCTTCGCTGGCTGCGTCGCCACCGTCGGGATCGCGGTTGTCGGCCCGCCCTTGGCGCGCCTGGCCCAGCAGTTCGGCGCGGCCGAGTATTTCTCCCTGATGGTGTTCGGCCTGATCGGCGCGGTGGTGCTCGCCTCCGGCTCGGTCATCAAGGCCATCGCCATGATCATCATCGGCCTGCTGCTCGGCCTGGTCGGGCAGGACGTGACCTCGGGCGCGGCCCGCTTCACCTTCGGGCTGCCGGAACTGGCGGATGGGATCGGGTTCGTCGCCGTCGCGGTGGGCCTGTTCGGCGTGGCCGAGATCATGACCAACCTGGAGCGGTCGGCCAAAAACCCCGAGGACCATGGGACCGTGATGAAGGTCCACAGTCTGATGCCCTCGCGTCAGGACATGAAGGAATCAACCTGGCCGATCCTGCGTGGTACAGCGATCGGATCGTTCCTGGGCATCCTGCCCGGCGGCGGCTCGGTGCTCGCGTCGTTCTCGTCATATACGATCGAGAAGAAGATGGCTAAGGACCCGACCCGGTTCGGGAAGGGCGCGATCGAAGGCGTGGCCGGACCGGAAGCCGCCAATAACGCCGCGGCGCAGTCGTCCTTCATCCCGCTGCTGACCTTGGGCATCCCGTCCAACCCGGTGATGGCGCTGATGATCGGTGCCATGACGATCCAGGGCATCACCCCGGGGCCGCAGGTCATGGTGAAGCAGCCGGCGCTGTTCTGGGGCATGATCGCCAGCATGTGGATCGGCAACGCGATGCTGGTCATCATCAACCTGCCGCTGGTGGGCATCTGGGTCCAGCTTCTGAAGGTTCCCTATAGGTATCTGTTCCCGTCGATCCTGATCTTCTGCTCGATCGGCATCTACAGCCTCAACAACTCCCCGGTCGACGTCCTGTTCACCGCGCTGTTCGGCCTGATGGGCTATCTGTTCGTCAAGCTGGGCTTTGAAGCCGCCCCGCTCTTGCTGGGCTTCATCCTAGGGCCGATGATGGAGGAGAACCTCCGTCGAGCCTTGCAGATTTCCCGGGGTAATCTGGCGACCTTCATTGAGCGCCCGATCAGCCTGGGATTGCTGCTGGCGGCGGTCGGATTGCTTGTCTTGGTCATTCTGCCGTCCGTCCGCCGTGGACGGGAGGACGTATTCCAAGAATAACCATCCCGCGCGTTCGGGTCGGATTCGCCGCTCTCCGGGGCGGCGCAACCATGTCGAGGAACCATGCTGGCTGATATAGGAACACCGTTCTTCTGGACGGCACTGATGCAGATTATCGGGATCAACATCCTGCTCTCTGGCGACAACGCGGTGGTCATTGCCTTGGCCAGCCGTTCGCTGCCGCCGGAACAGCGGAAATGGGCGATCCTGGGGGGCAGTGGCGCGGCAATCGTGCTGCGCATCATCTTCTCGTTGCTGATCGTCTGGCTGCTGGCGATCCCGTACCTCAAGCTGATCGGCGGCCTGCTGCTGCTGTACATCGGCGTGAAGCTGATCATCCCCGAGGAAGAGCATGGGGCCGACAGCGTCGCGGCCAAGTCCAACCTCTGGGGTGCGATCCAGACGATCACCATCGCCGATGCCGTGATGTCGCTGGACAACGTGGTCGCCATCGCGGCGGCGGCACAGGGCAGCGTTCTGCTGATCTCCCTCGGCCTGCTGATCAGCGTGCCTCTGATCGTGTTCGGCAGCCAGTTGGTGTTGACCGTCCTGACCCGCTTCCCCGTCCTGGTCATCGCCGGCGGCGGCCTGCTGGGGTGGATCGCGGGCGAAATCATCGTCAGCGATGAGGTTGTCCACACCCTTCTCCCATACGATATGCATACGCAGGAATTGGTCGCTCGGCCGTTGCTGGCCGCTGCGGTCGTGATTGTCGGACTGGTGCTGGCCCGGCGCACGAAGGCCAAGCATCACGAACCCGTCGATCTGGCGCCGGAGGATAAGAAATGAGCAAGCTGCGTCGTATCCTGGTCCCCAGCGATGGGTCCGAACACGCCCGTAACGCGCTCCAGTTCGTGCTGGACCTCGTCACGGATGGCGTCGCGGTGGAGATTCACCTGCTGAACGTGCAACCGGCGGTCCGCGGCGTCGCCGCCTCCCTGGTGCCGCAGGGCGATATCGAGAGCTACCACCGGGAAGAGGGCATGAAAGCCCTCGCCACCTCGGTCGCGATGGTCGAGGAAGCCGGACTGAGGGTGCATCAGCACATCGGGGTGGGCGATGCCGGCTCGAACGTCCTGTCCTTCGCCGAACGGCTGGGCTGCGACCAGATCGTCATGGGCACGCGCGGCCTGGGTGGCGTGACCGGCCTGCTTCTGGGATCGGTGGCACGCGATGTGGCCGGCGGTGCCAAGGTACCGGTAACCCTCCTGCGCTGAGCAAAACCCGGGACCTGGCCGGGGGACCGAAACCCAACTTCCCCGGCCCTGGTTCCTGGCATTTGCCCATCCCGTCGTGGTAATAAACACGCCACCCGGTTCCCGAGTGGCGGCTACGCGCCGTCTGGTATGTCAAATTCTCGTTGCGGCGATCGGGTCCGTATGAGACAATCCCATCTGATGCAACGTTAGCTTACGAAATGAAGCGGGGCCTTTAGTTGCAAGCGGCACAGTCACGTCACATTCTCGAACATCTCCGGCTGCATTCGCAGAGGACTCCAGACAAACCCTTCGTGGTCATGAGCATTGGTTCGGATCGCCGAACCGTCACTTATGCGCAGGCCTGGCGGGAAGTCCTGGCCGTTCGCGACCGTCTCGTCGCGGCAAAGGTGGCCGAGGATGGTGTCGCCTTGCTGTTCATGCCCCAGGGCTGGGACGCGCTGGCCTACTACTTTGGCGCGATCGCCCACGGGTGTACCGCATCCTTCATGCCCAGCCCGTCCCCCAAGCAGGACGCTGACCTGTACTGGGCCTCCCACGTCAAGCTGATGGCGCGCATCACCCCCGCCGCCCTTATCACAACCGCGGCGCATGAGGAGCAGATGCGCCGGAATGGCCTGCTGGTCGAGAATTGCGTGATGGTCCAAGCGGCGCCGATCACGGCCGAGGCCGCGACCGGCGCCGGTGACCAGGAAGTTGCCGCGGCCCTGATGTCCCGCCGGGACCGGCTGCCGATCCTGCAGCACAGCTCCGGGACCACGGGCCTGAAAAAGGGCGTCATGCTATCGAATGACGCGATCCTGACCCAGGTCGAAAGCTACGCGAAGGCCATCGCCGCCACGCCGGACGATATCATGGTGTCCTGGCTGCCGTTGTACCATGACATGGGCTTGGTGGCGTGCTCCCTGACCCCGATGATCCTGGGCCAGACGATCGTCCTGCTCGACCCGTTTGAGTGGGTTGCTCGGCCGGGCACGTTGCTGGAAGCGATCAGCCGCCATCGCGGCACGCTGTGCTGGCTGCCTAATTTCGCCTTTGATCACCTGGCGCGCAGCGTCGACATCCCTCGCCTGGATGCCAGGCTCGACACGATGCGGGCGTTCATCAACTGCTCGGAGCCCTGCCACGCGCTGACGTTCCGCCGGTTCGCCCAGACATTCGCGCCGATCGGCCTGCCGGAAACCGCATTGCAGGTCTGCTACGCGATGGCCGAGACGACGTTTGCCGTCACGCAGACCAGCACCGAGCGGCCGCCGATGACGGTCACCGTCGATCGGGTTTCATTGCATGAAAAGGGCCTGGTGATCCCGGCCCCGACATCCCCTGACTCGATCGAGCTTCTGTCCGCCGGCACGCCGATCGAGGGAACGACCGTCGCCATCCTGTCCGATGACGGCCAGCCGGTGCCTGATGGGGTGGTGGGGGAAGTCTCGATCCGGTCAAGCTGCCTGTTCTCGGGCTACTACCGCCTGCCGGAGGAAACCGCCCAGCGCCTGAACGGGGCGGATTACCGGTCCCGCGACCGCGGCTTCATCTGGAACGGGGAGCTGTTTGTGCTGGGCCGGATGGATGACCTGATCATCGTCGCGGGCCGGAATTTCCACGCCGCCGAAATCGAGAGCGTGCTGAACGGCGTGTCAGGCCTGAAGCCCGGGCGCAACGTGGTGTTCGGCAACGCCAACGCGGAACGTGGCACCTCGGACCTGGTCGTCGTCGCGGAAACCGTGAACACGGAAGACGCGGCCCCGGCGTCCGACGGGTATCGCGGCCTGCGCCAATCCGTACGCCACGCCATCTTCCAGACGTTGGGGATCTACCCGGGCGAGGTCAAATTGGTTGAGACCGGGTGGCTCATCAAAACGACCAGCGGCAAGATCGAGCGAGGCCGCAATGCGCAGAAGTTCCTGCACGAAAAATCGCAACCGGCTGCCGGAAGGGTGTGACCATGGCCGATGAAAAGTTCATGACCTTGTGCGCCGTGATTGCCGAGGAACTGGGCGCCGACAACGCGCTGTTCGGTCCCGAGACAACGGCCGAGGATATCGACGGATGGGACTCGATTTCCCACGCCAGCGTCATCATGGCGGTGGAGCGGGCGTTCTCCATCCGCTTCGATGACGAGGAAATCTACGGTTTTGCCAATGTCGGGGCCATGTACGACCGCGTTCGCGCTCTGACCGCGGCCTGACTATCGCGCTGATCATGATCCGTTTCGGTGGGGCATTGCTGTCGTGAAGATCGTATTTTTCGGAAATTGCCAGGCCGGGGCGCTGCATGCCCTGTATATCCGGTACGTTCAGCCCTATTCGGGACACCAGTCGTTTCACATCGCGTCCCATAACGCCAGGACCGACGCCAGTGCCGCATTGCTGGCCAGCGCCGATGTAGTCGCGGTTCAGGCGCAGGACTTCGCCACCAAGGCGGGGCCCGTCACGCCGCGCGACGGGCTGGACATCCTCAAATTCCCCGTCGTAGGTGGCAACTTCCTGTGGCCCTATGCGGGGCGGGAGCGTCCCGGCAACAAGCCCGAGACCGGCTTTCTGCTTGGCCCCTTTCCGGCACAGCTTGGCGACTCACAGCTCAACCGCCTGATCCGCGACGACATCGACCCCGAGGAAGCCGCCCGCCAATACATTGAGATGGACGTGCCGAAGGCGATGGACCTCGATCGCCTGTTCGGTATCGTCGTGAACAAGCAGAAGCGGATGGACCAGGAACTCGGCTACGATGTCGGGTCCATCATTGAGGAGCATTTCCGCGAGGAGCAGCTTTTCCGCACGTCCTACCACCCCGAAACGCGGATCATGAAGCACCTCGCCATGACCCTGTTCCGGTCGATGGGTGTGGATGAAGCGATCATCAAGCGGATCGACCGCTGGCAGAAGAACGCTGGCCTGCCGCCGCCGGAATGCCCGATCCACCCGAGCGTCGCACGCCATTTCGGCCTGCGCTACATAGACCAGAACACAAGATACCGGTTCCACGGCGAAGGCTTCTATACCTTCGAGGAGTGGGTCCACCGCTATATCGCCGGGACCTGGAACACGGCCCTGGCGGAAGGGCTGGAACGGACCGCTCACCGCCGCGCGCCGGTGCCGACCCAGGTGATCCTGGAGAAAGCCCTCGCCGAATCCCCGACCTCCGGCCCCGGCTGGTCCGCCATGGCCACCAACCTCAGTCGGCAGGGGAAGCACCAGGAAGCGATCGAGGCTGTGCGCAAGGCCATCGCGTACGATCCGGAAACGCCCCGGCACTATATCTATCTCGGCAGCCTGCTGTTCCGGACCGGTGACCACGCCGCTGCCGCGGAAATCTTCCGTGCCGGATGGGAAATCGATCCGCCCGCGCGCGACGCTCGGCGTATGCTTCCGATGGCGTTACTGCACAGCGGCGATGTCGATGCCGCCATGCAGTTCATGCGCGAACAGCTTGACGACCCAATGGAACCGCCGACCAGCGAGCAATACGCGATGCTGGCCCGCCTGCTGGAACGCGCCGGCGACGTTCCAGAAGCTTTGCGCTACGCCGAACTGGCGGTTCATTGCTCACCACCGCATCTGTCCGCGTTCACCGTCTACAGCGATCTTCTGAGCCGGCTTCATCGCCACAAGGAAGCGGAAATCTATCTCCGCCGAGCCCTGGCGATGCATCCAGATGCCCCGACGGTTCTGTTTGCCTTGAGCCGCGTGTGCTTTGCAGGCCATGACGACGCTGCCGCAACGGATGCCGCGCGCCAGGCGATCGCGGCTGATCCGGGAAAATGGCAATACCATGGGCATCTCAGCCGCGTTCTCGCCCGGCGCGGGATGTTGGATGAGGCAGAACAGGCTTGCGACGACGCGCTGGCCTTGCGGCCCGGTGAGGCATCCCTAACGAAACTGCGGAATTTCCTGAGAGAGCGGGCGGAGCGGACGCATAAACATACGGTTGCGGTTTTGCCGGCAGCCTAGCTCGCTACGCGGCGGTGAAGATCGTCTTCGTCGGGAACTGCCGGCCGGCGCTGGATCAGGCAGACCGAGGTCGATGACCAGACCGTCGCGCAGGCTGGCCGTGCAGGAACAGGCCTTCGCCACCCAGCAGCTTTTCATCCGATCACCCCGAGCACCGCTTTCCCGTGGTCATCGGCACGCTCCTTTGGGCATTCGCCGGTACGGAGCGACCTGGCAACGAGGCCACGGCTGATTGCCAGCAAGGCCCTTTTCCCGCTGACATGAGCGACTCCCATCTCACGCCCTTTACCCGGGCAATGAGGCCATTGGGAAACTGCTCACGCTGCTGGCCCGTCGACTGCCTGCATGCGCAAAACAAACAGGTCACGTCCCCGGCCGTGGTGTAACTCCGCCTTGGGGGCGCGTGTAGCGTAGGCCGTAGGCCGTAGCGGAGCGTGCCCCCAAGGCGGGCGGCCTTTTGTCGGTTCCCCGGTAGGGTTGGGTTGCGAACACGACCGCAACCAAGGAAAC
>CANJSR010000104.1 GCA_947476855.1 Acetobacteraceae bacterium | reverse complement strand
CGTGTATCGGCGTTGATCGGTTTCATGACGGCACCCTCATGCGCTCTGCTCTCGCAGACGCGTGATACGATGTTTCTGGTAGGCGGCGATATCGTCCGACAGCGGATGATCGCCATCGAACAGCAGATGCGTGATGGACACGACCGGGGCGGGCTTGCCCTCCCCCAGGCCGAAATCCAGCCGGCAGACGATCCCGCCCGCGTCGCCCATGTCGTTGACGCGGCTGACGACACAGCGCGGGCCGGCGGTGGCGAAGGCGGCCTGCGCGCGCAGCATCGAGAGGAAGCCGGGCAGACAGGTCGCCTCGATCGGGCAGGCGGCCAGCATGCGTTCCAGCAGGGCGATCGCCGCGTCCGGATCGTCTAGCGCCATGCTCAGTTCGCCGTCATGCCGCCATCGATGACCAGTTCGCTGCCGGTCATCCACGATGTCTCATCCGAGGCGAGGAACAGGCAACCCATCGCGATGTCGATCGGCTTGCCGAACCGTCCGAGCGGCGTGGCGTCCATCCGGGCCTTCCCACTCTCGTTCCCCAGCAGACCGGGGCGCGCCATGGGCGTGTCGACGAAGCCGGGGTGGACGGAATTGGCGCGGATCTGGTCGCGGGCGTACTGGATCGCGGTCGCCTTGGTGAAGATGCGGACCGAGCCCTTGGAGGCATGGTAGGCCGCGTTGGCGAAGGACCCGACGATCCCGCAGATCGAGGAAATGTTGACGATCGACCCGCCGCCGGCGCGCTGCATCGCGGGGATCACGGCTTTCGTGCCCAGGAACACGCCGGTGGAGTTCACCTCCATGATCCGGTTCCACAGTTCCAGCGACATCTCGGTCAGCGCGACGCCGGTCATGACGCCGCTGGCCTGCACGGTCTGCCCCGCGGGGCGGCCGGAGACGCCGGCGATGTTGCCCAGGACGTTGACCTTGCCGTACTTGGCCTCGACCGCGGCGACCAGGGCGGTCCATTGCGCCTCGTCGGTCACGTCCAGCGGGCGGTATTCGGCGGTCCCGCCGGCGGCGACGATCTCGGCCGCGACGGTCTGACCGAGGTCATCCTGCATGTCGCACAGTACGACGGATGCGCCGTGGGCGGCGAAGACGCGCCCGGTTTCCGCGCCGATGCCCGACGCACCGCCGGTGACGATGGCGACCTTGCCGGAAAGCCTTGGACCTGGCTGCATGGTGGTTTCCTCCTGCCGAATACTGGGGACAGTCTGGCAGACCGCAGGCGGAACGGCCAGAGATGGGGGTCGTGGGTCAGGACAATCGCCCTTGACCCTGCGACGGCGCTTCCCGTCCTGGCCGGGCTCGACCCGGCCATCGCCAGGGGCTCTGGCGATCGTGTTCGCATATGGTTTCAGGCAACTGCGTGCTTGGCGATGGGCGGGTCCAGCCCGCCCATGACGCAATGTGTTACCCCACCTTCTGCGCCCGCCGCATGAACAGCAGCAGGATCAACGGCGGGATCACCGTCAGCGCCATCAGGCGAAAGTCGTTGTTGTACGAAATGATCTTCGCCTGGTACGTGATCATCTGATCCAGGATCATCGCGCCACCCCGCGTGTCCGGGTCCAGGATACGAGAGACCGCGTCGCCCATCTGCAACGTCCGCTCGAACGGCGTGATCCCCGCGGCGATCTCGGCGTGCGCCATCTGCGTCCCGCGGGTCAGGGTAAAGGTCGTCACCGAAATCCCGATCGCGGAGCCAAGGTTGCGGGCCAGCGACTGCACCGCCGTGGCGTCGGGGCGCAAAGCGGGGGACAGCGTCGTGTAGGCCATCACCGTCATCGGGTTGAACACCAGCCCGATCGAGAACCCCTGCATGAACAGAACCAGCATCATCTCGGTCCGCCGGACATCGGGGGTCCAGCCGCTCATGATCAGCATCACGGCGCCCAGGGACATCAACCCCACGGCCATGATCTTGCGCTGGTCGAACATCTTGCTCAGCCAGCTTGCCACGAACATCGCGACCATCGTCCCGAAGCCGCGCGGGGCCATCGCGATCCCGGAATCCAGTACCGGGAAATGCGCGAGCTGTTGCAGGAATGGCGCCATCAGCGTCGCGGTCGACAGCATCAGCGACGACACGCAGGACACCATGATGATGCCGGAAAAGAAGTTGCGGTCGGTGAACAGGGCCAGCGGCAGGAACGGCTTCTCGGCCGTCGCCATGTGGACGATGAACAGATAGAAGCACAGGCCGCAGATCGTCGCCTCGACGATGATCTCGGTGGAGTTGAACCAGTCGAGCGTCTGGCCGCGGTCCAGCATCAACTGCAAGGTTCCGACGCCGATCGCCAGCATCGAGAAGCCGTACCAACTGAACGTCATGTTCGGACGGGGCGCGACCTTGGGCAGGAAGATCAGCACGCCCAGGAAGGCCAGCAGACCGGGGCCGAGGTTCACATAGAACACCCACCGCCAGTTATAGGCATCCGTCAGCCAGCCTCCCAAGGTGGGGCCGAGCGTGGGGCCCATGGTGATGCCCATGGCGAAGATGGCCATGGCCTGGGCGCGTTGGGCAAAAGGATAGATGTCCAGCATCGTTGCCTGGCACATCGGCGCCAGGGCCGCGCCGAACATGCCCTGGATGATGCGGAAGGTGATCAGTTGCTCCAGCGACTGCGACGCGCCGGACAGCATCGACATGCCGATGAACCCGCCGAGGCAGATCAGGAACATCCGCTTGCGCCCGAACCGCTGCGCCATCCAGCCGACCGGCGCGGTGAAAATGGCGGCGGCGATCACGTAGGACGTCAGCACCCAGGAAATCTCATCGGCCGAGGCCGACATGCTGCCCTGGATGTAGGGCAGCGCCACGATGGAAATGGTCGAATCCAGCGTCTGGATGAACATTGCCAGCATCACCGAGGCGGTGATCAGACGGCGATGCGGTACGACGGTGGTGTCCGACATGCGATCCGGTCCCGTCAGGTTGGCTGGCGCGCGTGGCGGCGCATCAGGAACAACAGCAGCAGCGGCGGGATGACGACCAGCATCATCAGGCGGAAGTCGGTGTTATAGGCGATGATCTGGGCCTGGTAGCTGATCATCTGGTCCAGCATCATCGCCCCCGACCGGGTCGTCGGGTCCAGCACGTGGCCCAGCCTGTCCTGGTGCTGCAACAGACGCTCAAACGGGGTGATGCTGGCTGAGATTTCGGCATGGTTGGTCTGGAAGCCTCGCGTCAGGGTGAACGTCATCACCGAGATGCCGACCGCCGATCCGATATTCCGGGCCAGGGATTGGACGGCGGTGCCTTCGCCTCGGAACACGGCCGGCAGGGTCGTATAGGCCATCACCGTCATGGGATTGAACACCAGGCCGATCGACAGCCCCTGCATCACCAGCGCGATCACCATCCGCATGCCGGTCACGTCGGGGGTCCAGGTGCTCATTTCGTACAGCACGCTGCCCAGGATCAGCAGCCCCACGGCCATGATCTTGCGATGGTCGAAGTGCATCGCCAGCCGGCTCGCCAGCCACATGGAGAAGATCGTGCCGATCCCGCGCGGGGCGAGCGCCCAGCCCGCTTCCTCGGGCGGCAGGCCGCCGAGCTTCTGGAGATAGGGGGCGAGCAAGGCGCTGGTGGCCTGAAGGATGGCCGAGATACAGAAGATCATGATGATGGCCGAGAAGAAGTTCCGGTCCTTGAACAGCCCGGTGGGCAGGAACGGCTTGTCGGACAGAACCATGTGGACAATGAACAGATAGAACGCGGTGCCGGATACCACGGCCAGGACCATGATCTGGCGCGATGTGAACCAGTCCAGGATCTGCCCTCGATCCAGCATCATCTGGAACGATCCGACCGCGAGCGCCAGCAGCCCGAAGCCGTACCAGCTAAACTTCAGCCCAGGACGGGCCGGCGCGCTGGGCAGGAACAGCACCAGCCCCGTGACCGCGATGATGCCGAAGGGCAGGTTGACGTAGAAGACCCAGCGCCAGTTATACAGGTCGGTCAGGTACCCACCCATCGCGGGCCCCACCATCGGCCCCATCGTCACGCCCATCGAAAACAGAGCCATCGCCTGCGCTCGGCGGGCGAACGGGTAGATATCGAGCATCGTCGCCTGCGACAGCGGGGCCAGGCCGGCGCCGAACATCCCCTGCAAAAGGCGGCAGCCGACAAGCTGCGGCAGGGTCTGCGCCGCCCCGCACATCATCGAGGCACAGACGAACCCCACCATGCAGGTGATGAACAGCCGCTTGCGGCCAAAGCGCTGCGCCATCCAGCCCACCGGCGCGGTGCAGATGGCCGCGGCGATGACGGACGAGGTCAGGACCCAGTTGATCTCCTCGGCGCTGGCCGACAGGCTTCCCTGCATATAGGGCAGCGCGACCACGACGATCGAGGTATCCAACACCTGCATGAACATCGACAGCATGGCCGACGCGGTGATCAACCTGCGGTGCGGGACGTGGACGTCGTCGGACATCGTGACGGTGACCGGCCTTGCTGTTGGACCCCGGGGGGACGTTCGCTCAACGAAAGCCGATCGTGCCGGTTTTGTCATCCTGACGCCGGACCGGGTCGCTGACCATCCCCGCGGGATCAGGGGAGACCGGTCGGTTCGGCATGGGTGCGGGGGATCGGTGCCGAGCGGACACAAAACTAAAATATGTCACGATCACCGGTTTACCGTTCCGAATTCTTGCCGCGACACGGGAACGACCGATATGGTGGCCCATGCCCAACACTCATCGCACGCGGGTCCTGATCATCGGTGCCGGACCAGCGGGTTACACCGCCGCGATCTATGCCGCCCGCGCCAATCTCTCGCCCATGCTTGTCGCTGGCCTGCAGCCCGGCGGGCAGCTTACCATCACGACCGATGTCGAGAACTATCCAGGCTTCGCCGAGGTCATTCAGGGCCCCTGGCTGATGGAGCAGATGGAGGCACAGGCCCGCCATGTCGGGACCAATGTCATCCACGACATCATCACGAAGGTGGACCTGTCCCAGCGTCCCTTTCGGTGTGAGGCCGACTCGGGCGACATCTTCATCGCCGACGCGCTGATCATCGCGACCGGTGCCCAGGCCCGCTGGCTGGGCCTGCCGGCCGAGATGGCGCTGCAAGGCCGGGGCGTATCGGCCTGCGCGACCTGCGACGGCTTCTTCTATCGCGGCAAGACGGTCGCCGTGGTCGGCGGCGGCAATACGGCGGTCGAGGAAGCGCTGTACCTGACCCACCACGCCGACACCGTGACCCTGATCCACCGGCGCGATTCGTTGCGGGCGGAGAAAATCCTCCAGGCCCGCCTGTTCGCCCATCCCAAGATCAAGGTGATCTGGAACGCCACCGTCGACGACATCCTGGCCGGCGGCACGCCCGAGGGTGTGACCGGCGTCCGCCTGCGCGACACGGTCACCGGCGCCCTGTCCGACCTGCCGGTCGACGGCGTCTTCATCGCGATCGGCCACACGCCCACCACTGGAATATTCGCCGGGCAGGTCGACATGGACTCGGAAGGTTATATCCGGACCGTTCCCGGCAGCACCCGCACCTCGGTCGAGGGTGTGTTCGCCGCCGGTGACGTACAGGACAAGATCTTCCGCCAGGCGGTCACCGCGGCCGGCACCGGCTGCATGGCGGCGCTGGAGAGCGAGAAATACCTGGCCGAACACGAACACGCTCCGGCACTCGCGGCGGATTGATTGGTCAAAGTCATTGGCCAAAGTGATTGGTATGACGGAAACAGGACTAAACAGGTCAACAGACTCGACCGGATTGCCGTAAGAATGCTCTGCTTTCCGACGGCATGACCGCCGCACCGGGTCTGAGCTTTACCGTCGGGCAGTGCCCCGGCGCAGGGAGAGGCTGAGGAGATGGACTGGGACAAGCTACGCGTATTCCACGCGGTGGCCGAAGCGGGCAGCTTCACGCATGCCGGCGACACGTTGAATCTCAGCCAGTCCGCTGTGTCACGTCAGATCTCGGCCCTGGAGGAAGCGCTCCAGGTGCCGCTGTTCCACCGCCACGCGCGGGGACTGATCCTGACCGAACAGGGCGAGTCGCTGAACCGCACGGTGCGCGACGTCTTCGCCAAGCTGGCGATGACCGAGGCCTTGCTGACCGAGAGCAAGGAAAAGCCCGCCGGCCGCCTGAAGGTCACGACGACCGTCGGCTTCGGCGTGATCTGGCTCGCCCCGCGTCTGACCGCCTTTCTCGAAGCCTACCCGGAGGTCTCGGTCTCCCTCCTGCTCGACGACGCGGAACTCGATCTGGCGATGCGGGAAGCCGATGTCGCCATCCGCATGCATCCGCCCAAGCAGCCCGACCTGGTGCAGCGGCATCTGACGACGCTGCAATGGCATATCTGCGCGTCGACCGACTACCTCAAGCGCTATGGCGTGCCGCAGCGGGCCGAGGAACTGGACGCGCACAAGCTGATCCTGTTCGGCAGCCACCACCCGCCGATCACCGATGTGAACTGGCTGGCCGAGGTCGGCCGCCGCCCGGGCAACCCGCGGCGCGCGGTGCTGGAGGTCAACAGCACCCAGGCCGTGCTCCTGGCGATCCAGTCCGGCCTCGGGATCGGCGCCCTGCCCGACTACGTCGTGCAGGAAAACCCCGACCTCGTGCGCATCCTGACCGACCTCAAGGGACCGAAGGTGGACGTGTATTTCGTCTATCCCGAGGAACTGCGGAACTCCAAGCGCGTCGCGGTCTTCCGGGATTTCCTGCTGTCGCGTCTCGGCGAGATCCACTGACCCTCCGTCCGGGGTTCGGCGTTACCCCATGAATGAATGGCGGCTGGTGCTGGCGAGCCCGCTGTTCCGGCGGTTCTGGCTGGCGCTGCTGACCAACAACCTGGGCAACTGGTGCGTGATCGCCAGCCTGCCCATCCTGGTCGCGGCGAAGTTCGGCGCGGGGGAGGAGCTGGTCCTCTCCCTCGGCCTGCGGGTGCTGCCCAAGATCGTCCTGGCCCCGCTCGCAGGGGACCTGTTCCAACGGCTCGGGTCCACGCGGCTGGCGAGGTGGTCGCTCGCCGCCATGGCCGTGCTGACCGCCACCCTACCCTGGTGCGACGACTTCATCCTGCTGCAATGCGTGATCGCGACGATCGGCACGCTGGAGGTGTTCCTGACGCCCGGCCTGCTGTCGCTGCGCGGTCCGGTGACGCCGCCGGGGCGGGAGATGGCGGGGAACACTTTGTGCTCGGTCGCCGACCGGATGGCCAAGTTCGCCGGTCCCGTGCTGGGTGGGGCGATCCTGCTGGCGGGGTTCGTGCCCGCCTTCCTGGTGTTCGGCATCGCCCTTCTGGCCGCCAGCGTCGCGATCGGCCGCCTGCCCGACGTGCCCGCCGATGCGACATCCCCCACCGGACGGTGGCACGCGCTGCGGATGCCGATCGAGTTCGGCCGAATGCTGCGCGACGACACCCGCCTCATCGGCCTCCTGACCGCCGCCGTCACCTACATGGTCATGCTCGGCGGGCTGAGGCCCTTCCTGTTCTGGGCCAACCGGGACTGGTTCGGTGCGTCCGATGCAGCCTGGACCGGGCTGCTCGCGGCACAGGGCGCGGGGGCGCTGGCGGGCGCGTTGCTGGCGGGGTTCTTCAGCGCCGCCCTGCTCCGCCGCGTCGGCGCCTATCAGTTGACGCTGCTGACCGGGATCCTGGAAGGCGTGCTGCTGCTGTCGCTGGTGTTCGTGGAGACGACAACCCAGGCGATGGTCATCCTCGCGCTGGCGAGCATGCCGGAGATCATCTCCACCGCCGCCTGGTTCACCGCGTTCCAGCAGAGGCTCACCCCGCGACAGCAAGGCGTGTTCTTCGCCTTTGCCGCCCCGCTCTGGGATGTCGCGTTCGTGTCGGGAGTCGCGGTCGGGGGGCTGTATGCCGCTGGCATCATGCCCCTGTCCGGCTATTGGGCGCTGGTCACGCTCAGCGCCACGGTCCCGCTGGTGCCGTTGCTGGTGGTCAGCGCTTTCCGCGAGGGGCGGGAGCGGGCGCGGCGGGACGAACGGGCGGCAGGTCCTCCTCCAGCACCGTGATGTGGACGGCGTAGGAGGTTTCGCCGTCCTCGATGTCCTTGTGGATCGTGCCGATCACCTCGTCATTGACGGCGACCTCGACGGACATGTTGGCCCGCGCCGGCGGCAGCAGGTTGATGCGTTCCGAGCCAAGCAGGCGGCGCAGATAGGCCTGCACCCGCTCGATATCTGATTTGTTCATAGGCTTTCGTCTTTCCGATAGGCGGTCAGGCCGGACGCATCATGCCCCGGGACGCGGTTGGTTGATAGCCCCGGCGTTGGCTGGGTTGTGCCCGTGGAAGGCCGCCGGCGTCTACCCTGGACCGACGCATATCAGGCGGCGGATCGGAATACCTTGGCTCGATCAGACAAGCGTGTGCGAACGGCCGCCAGGATCGGCCCTGTGACGACCAGGGGCGCAAAGCCCTCCGCTTCCCATCGGCGCGCGGCGAAATCCGGATGTGCCTGGATGACCGCGCCGCCATTCGCAAAGGCCGACCGGCCACAGCAGTCGAGGAAGCTTTCGGTCGGCAGCCCCTCGGCCAGCACCGCCGCGTGGGCAGGCAATTCGATATGGAAGTAGCGGATGCGCGCCACGGGGACCTGGGTCACGGACGTATCATTGACCAGATAGCGGGCGGGGATCAGCACCCCATCGGTGAACACTGCGTGGTCGGGCGACAGGAACAAGTCCCGCGCCGGGACGCCTGGGGCGAAGGCGCCGGCGGCGATGCGGATCGGCAGGACGCTGGCTGGCCGGGGATGGCTGTCGCAGGCGACATCGCGGTGGCCGATCCAGACGATCGGGGCGCTGGCCCCGTCGAGCAGCGAGACCACCTGCCCCACGCGCAATGCCTCGACCGCGACCATCCCCTGGGGCGTGGCGATCCGCGTGCTGGCGGCGAAGCACGCCACCGCCGCGCTGTAGACATAGGAGACCGAAACGGTGGCGCCCACCTGCTGGCGGAAGGCGGTCAGCATGTTGCCGCCGCCACGGACCTCCGATCGTCCCGCCGTGCCGATGTTGAGTGATTCGACCCCCGTCCCGATGAAACGGCTCAACAGGTCGGCATTGGTGACCTGGCCAACCGAGAGGAAGTCGTCGATCGCGGTGATTGCGACGTCCTGCCGACCGGACGCGCCGCCGAAGTCCAGCACGCCATCGTTGGGCGCCAGGGTGATGCCTGGCGAAACCACGAAGCTCCCCGTGCCACCGCCGACGCTGTTGGCAACCACGGTGCCAGGCGGGATGGCCGTCGGTTGCTGCACGGAAAACAGGTGGACCGTTGCCCCCTGGCTCACCACGTCAAGGTTGACGACATCGTGCGCGGTCACGGTTGCGGCGTCCGCGCTCAGGTTTTCAACCGAGAATGCGCTGGCGGCATCGACAACAAATCCGACATTGACCGCGAGCAGCGTGCCCAGCGACGCGTCGAACCGCGCGACGTCGATCGATTGTTCCCAACCGCTCAGGGCCATTGGCAGCGTGAAGGCCTGTGCCGTGGAGGTGACCGCGCCTGCAAAGGTAAACGGGAACCCGCCGCCGATGTTCCCCACATTGGTAATCACCCCGCCGCCTGTCGTGGATGTCCCCGGGCCGGGGATGAACTCGTATTGCAGGCCGATCCGCGCGCCGGCGTCGGTCATGACCGCCGCCAGAAAATTGGCGGGCCCTTCCTGGACCGTGCTCCCCTTGCTGAGAACCGTCAGATCGATCGTGCCGGTTCCGAGAAACGCGGCGAGGTCCGCGCCGGTCGGGGTGAAATTGCCGCTGGCGAGTGTTTCCAACGACACGCCGCCGACGAACGTGCCGGATTGGCCGAGGAAATCCGCGATCCCATCATAGGCACCGAGGGTCACCGTTGTGCTCGGCCGCGCTTCCCCCTCCAACATGAGGGTGCCGTTGGGCGTCTGGACGCTGACCAAGCCGCTGAATGACAGGGAAAAGCGGGACGTGACCGGGGCGTAATTCTCGATCGCGGCCGCCGCCATCACGTCGACGCCGAGCGTGAGGCTGATGCCGGTGAGGGTGCCGAGGTTGGGGTCGAATTGGGCGAAGCTGGCGACCCGTGACGCGCCGGTCGGAGTCCTGAGAAGCGTCTGCTGCTGCAGGTCGGTGTTGGCCATGATGTCCGCTCCCACCGCCCCGGTTCGGCCGCGGCGGATGCCGGCCAATGCCCAGGTTCAGGGAAAGATACCGTATTTCTTCGTAACACGAAAGTGCCGTTACAATTCGCGGACGGCGTCCTCGGCCAGCAGCAGGCGCGCGCTTAGCAGGGCCGCGGCGGCATCGCGCCGCCTGGGGCCAACGGGGGCCCGCTCCTCCATGGAAGGGCGCGGGTCGCCGGCGGCTTCCCGCCCCGCCCGCGTCGCGGCGAAGGGAAGAAAGGTGCCGTCCCGATCAGCCAGTTCTCCCGCCGGGTACGGCACCTTGTAGATGTTCCAGCCGGTATAGGTGCCTCGGGGCACAGCGATATCGGGCAGCAGGATGCCGCTGGTTTCGTTCCCGTCCGCGTCCACCGCGGGCACGAGCGGAGTGTAGACCAAGGCCGGTTCCGCCGGATCGGTCCAGTCCAGCAGGGGCGCCACGACATTGGCCGAGGTCGGTGCGGTCAGGCCCGGTATCGCCGGGAAGCCCCGCCGATCGGCCGGCACCAGCGTGCCATCATCGATCCGAGGCAGCCGGCTGTCGGGCAGCGGACGATCGAACGTCACCCACTCATCCAGTGCGACCAGCAGGGCCCGGATCGCGGGGCTGGGATCATGCGGGTTGCGCGGCGCGACGCAGGGGCCGTGGTCCGCCGGACTGCCCGGCCGTCCGCCATGCTGCGTTCCGGCGATCATGAACCCGCGCACATTGTCCGGCAGCGCAACGTCCTGACGGCCGGAGGGATCGGTGTGCAGCAAGGACGCGCCCTTCTGCCAGTATTCCGTGGGCGTGTTGGTCTCGATCAGCTTCGGATCGGTCGCGTCCCCGCGCAGCAGGGTGCCGGTCTGGCCGGTGATCGGATCGGTCGTGACGGCGGCCGAGAACGGAAATTCGATCTCGGGGAAGTCGTGGTCCTCGTGCCAGGTGCGCGTGCGGAAGGGCTGGGCGAAGGGCGTGTTGTGGAAGATCCGCCCGACGCCGGCGACATGGGTCAGGATGCCGTCGAAGACCCGCGCCCCGTCCTCATCCGCGTTGAAGCCCTGGGCGATGTGGTCACGCAGATAGCGCCCGGCCTGGGAAATTCCGAATGCCAGGGTATGCGTCACCGGACGGCCGACCAGGTCCGCGCCATGCCGGCGCAGATGGCTGACGATGTCGCGCGTCGCAGCGAAGCCCACGCCCTGAACGCGCGGGTTGGTCGCCGTGTAGCGGACTTCGTAGATCGAGCCGATCTCCGGCTTTGTCCCCTCCGGCAGCAGCCGGATCGTGCGGTTGTCAACGAAATCAAACGCCACGGGCAGGCGGGCCGCCTTCTGCGTGCGCCGCACGGTTACGACGGCGTCGGTATCGGCGGCCTCGTGCGACAGGCGGAACGTCTCATGGATTCCCAGGCGGGTGCCGGAGACGAACTCATCGCGGATGCGTCGCGTCATCCCGGCGATCACCGGCGTGTCCAGGCCCAGCCCCGTCGCCTTCGGCGCGCCGGCGTCCCACCCGGTCCACAGCAGCGAAAAGCCAAGCCGGAAGGGCAGCGCGTTGCCCAACTGCTCCGCGCTGGTCCAGGCATTCCCCGCCGGACCGCCGCAGAGATTGTGGATCATCATGATCCGGCCGCGGTTGTTCACCTCATGCAGCAGCCGCCCGTTGCCCCGCACCGGATCGGCCGGGCGCAGCAGTATGAAGTCGGAGCGATACGAAACCATCCCCGCCGCGTCGCGCGGGGCCTGGTCCAGCAGCGCGATCCCGCGATTGCCGGGATGCAGCGGATCGAGCGTGCCGGACGCCGTTCCCTCGATCCGCTCATAGGCACCCGATGCCCCGAATTCCACCCCGCCCACCAAGGGCGAACGGGCGCGGATTTCGATGCCGGTGATCATGCGAAGCGCAGCGTGGCTTCGGTCCGGGCCTGGAGTTCGTCTCGCGTCAGCCCGTCGACCATGTCGATCACCAGGAACCCGTCCGGCGTCACGTCCATCACCGCGAGGTCCGTATAGACGCGCCGCACCACGCCCTTGGCGGTCAGCGGATAGGAACACACCCGCCGCAGCCTGGTGCCGCCGCCCTTGGTGTTGTGCTCCATCGCGACCCAGAGCCGCTTGGCCCCGACCGCCAGGTCCATCGCGCCGCCGATCTGGCGCGTCGGATCATTCGCCGTGCGCGCCCAGTTGGCGATGTCCCCGGTCTCCGACACCTCGAAGGCGCCCAGCACGCAAAGATCAAGGTGCCCGCCGCGGGCGATGCCGAAGCTGTCGGCGTGGTGCACATAGGCCCCGCCGGTCCGCAAGGTGATCGGCTGGGTGCCGGCGTTCACCAGGAACGGGCTTTCCGAACCGGCCGCCGGTGCGGGGCCGATGCCGATCACGCCGTTCTCGGCATGGAAGATCACTTCCCGGTCGGCCGGGACGAAGTCGGACACGGTGGTCGGGATGCCGATGCCCAGGTTGACGAACCACCCCTCGGGGATGTCACGGGCGATGCG
>CANJSR010000103.1 GCA_947476855.1 Acetobacteraceae bacterium | reverse complement strand
TTTGCCCTGTCCCTTTCACCAACGCGACGCTATCTGATCCTCGGGGCGGTCATTCTCGCCTCGACATTGTATGCGACGACGCTGCTGATAGCCTCCACCCTGCTGCCGCAAATGCAGGGGACGTTCGGGGCCACCGCCGATGAGATCTCATGGGCAATGACCTTCAACATCCTGGCAACGGCGGTTGTTACACCCATGACCGGGTGGCTGGTGTCGCGCTTTGGCCGGCGCACCGTCATGATGTGGTCTATCATGGGTTTCGCGATCGCGACATGGCTGTGTGGATCAGCGGATTCACTCGAGACGCTGGTGCTGTGGCGGATCGCGCAGGGTGGCCTCGGCGCCCCCGTTGTGCCGCTTTCGAACGCGATCCTGCTGGATAGTTTTCCGCGTAAACAGGCCGGCATGGTGACGTCCGCCTTCGGCATGGCGGTCGTGATCGGCCCCGCGATCGGGCCAACGCTGGGCGGGCTGCTCGCGGAAACCTATAGCTGGCGTATGGCATTCTACATGCTGGTGCCGGTCGGGCTGACCGCCTGGGTCGGCATAAAATTCATGCTCCCGCGTGACCTTCCCACCGGCAAGGCTCGGCTGGACTGGACCGGTTTCCTCACGCTCGCCATCGCAATCTCCTGCGCCCAGCTTGTTCTTTCGAGAGGACAACGGCTGGATTGGTACGAGTCGGCCGAGATCATGACCGAAACGATGGTCGGCATCGTAGCCTTCTTCATGTTCGTCGTACACAGCATGACGGCCGACAAACCGTTCCTGGATCCGAAGATCCTGCGGGACCCGAACTATGCGCTGGGGTTGGTGCTGGTAACCGTTTATGGAATGCTGAATTTTACGCCAGTCGTCCTGCTGCCGTCTCTTTTGCAGCAGCATGCCGGATTTCCTGACCAGATTATCGGCGATATCCTGGGTGCGAGGGGCATCGGCGCGACGATCGGCTTCTTCCTCGCCATCTTCGCCGGCAAGGTCGACCCCCGATTCGGCATGACCTTCGGCTTCTCGCTCCAGGTCATCGCGGGCCTCTGGCTCATGAGCATGGACCTCAACGTCTCGATGTCCGCGCTGGCACTGAACAGCATGCTGCAGGGCGTGGCGGTCGGAATCTTCTGGGTGCCCCTGACCATCGCCACCTTCCCCACGCTCGAAACGCGCTTGATGCCCGAGGCGATGTCGCTGTTCCACCTGATGCGGAACATCGGGTCGAGCTTCTTCATCTCGATCTCGGTCGCGGAAATCATCCGCACGACCGGAGAGAACTACAGCCGCCTGAGCGAAATGGTCTCCCCCTACAACCGCGCGATGTCGCTGCCCTGGGTGATGGGAAGCTGGACGACGGAAACCGCGCCGGGGCTCGCGCGTCTGTCGAAGGAGATCAACCGGCAATCGGCGATGATCGGCTACACGAACGCCTTCGGCCTCTACACAATGACCTCCGCCCTCGCCATCCTGCTGATCCTGTTGGCTCGGCGTCGACAACGCCGGGTGATCGCGGGGTAAAGCCGCGGCCTGTCACGCAACCGATCGGATGAATGCCATGCGCCGTCTGCTGCTTGTTCTGCTTTGTATCGGGCTGGCCGGTTGCGCCACGCCGTCCCCCGTGCCGGATGCGTCGGAGCCCTTCGCCCGCGTCGCCGGATCGCCGCCGCTGCTGCGGGCCTTCTTGTATGAGATGCCGAAGGGCGCGGACCTGCACACGCACCTGAGCGGCGCGGCCTATGCCGAGGGGTTCATCAAGGCGGGCGCCGAACGCGGGCTGTGTTTCGCCCCGACCAGTGGGCAGGTTGCCTGGCCCCCCTGCCCCAAGGGCACGCGGCCCTTGGCGGATGCGGTAAACGATGCCGGCCTGACGGGGCAACTGGTCTCCGCCTGGTCGATGCGCGCCTTCGTGCCGGTCAGTGGCTATGACGGGCATGACCATTTCTTCGCCTCCTTCGCGAAGTTCGGCGGCGCCGCCCCGCCCGCCGGAATGGCGCGGGAGGTGGTGAACCGCGCCGGCGCCCAGCGGATGCGGCATATCGAGCCGATGATCACCTTCCAGGGCGGCCCCGTCGGCGCCCTGGCCGACAAGGTACAGAAGAAGACACCCTGGTCCGGCGACATGGCCGCGTTCGAGGCTGCGTTGCTGGCCGGTGGTCTGGCGGACCTGGCCAAACGGGGCGCGCGGGATGCCGCGGGACTGACGGCGGAGATGCGGAAGGTGCAGCGTTGCGGCACGCCCGCGGCGGAAGTGGGCTGCGCGGTGAATGTCCGCTGGCTCCAGCAGGTCACGCGGATCAATCCGCCGTGGCGGGTCTTCGCCCAGACCCTGTTCGCCGCGCTGCTGCAACGGGAATCCCCCGATGTCGGCGGCCTGAACTTCGTCGCACCCGAGGATCATCCCGTCGCGCTGCGTGACTACACGCTGCATATGCGGATGATTGAGCATGTGCGCCGCCGCCACCCTGATACCGGGATCGCGCTGCATGCCGGGGAACTCCGCCTGGGCCTGGTGCCGCCCGAGGACCTGACCTTCCACATCCGCCAGGCGGTGGAGATCGCCGGTGCGCACCGGATCGGCCACGGCGTCGCGGTGATGCACGAAACCGATGCGGTCGGCCTGCTGCGGGAGATGGCGCGGCGGCGGGTGGCGGTCGAGATCAACCTGACCAGCAATGACCAGATCCTGGAGGTCGATGGCCCCGACCATCCCTTCCCCCTCTATCGCGCCGCGGGCGTGCCGACGGTGATCTCGACGGATGACGAGGGGGTGTCCCGGATCGATCGGACGCATGAATTGCAGCGCGCGGTGACGACCTATGGCCTGGGCTGGGCTGATCTGGTCGGGTTGGAGCGGGCGTCGCTCGAATACGCCTTCCTGCCGGGGGAAAGCCTGTGGGCCGACCCGGTGCGCTGGCGGATGGTGGGGGCCTGCGCCGGAGCCTCCCCGGCCGCCGACCCGCCGCCTGCCTGCGCCGCCCACCTCTCCCAGCACCAGAAGTCTCGGCTGCAATGGAGCCTGGAGCGGGATCTGGCCGCGTTCAGCCAGCGGGCAGCCGCGCTGACCCTGCCTTGAGGCGGAGTCAGCGGTCGAGGCTGTAGCTGATCTGGACCTGCACGGTCACACGCTCATGCGGCATGTCGGCGGGGAAGGCCGGCAGATGGGCGCCAGTCAGCAGGCGCCGGACCGCGTCGTCTAAGATGGATGAACCGGTGCCTCGGGTCAGATGAACCTCCAGCACGGTGCCATCACGGGCCACGGTGAAGCGGACATGGCTGCTGCCCTGCTGGCCGAGCGCGCGGGCGGCCTGGGGGTAAGATTTGTTGCGATGGAGCCAGGCGGCGATGGCGGCGTTCCAACTCGCGCTGATACGCGGCGGGGCGGGCGCGGGTGCTGGCTGGGCTGCCAGGGGCGCGGCCGCCGCAACAGGGGGACCTGGCTCAGCCGAACGCGTCGATGCCGCGACCGGCCGGGGCTTCGGCCGCGGGGGCGCGGGCTTGGGCGGTTCGGCTGGAGGCGGTGTAACCGGCGGCGGCACGGGCAGTGGCGGGGGTGGTTCGGGCGGGGGCGGCTCCGGTGTGGGCGGCGGCTCGGGTTCGGCCAGCGGTTCCGGGACCGGCTCGGGCGGTGGGGGCTCCGGCGGGGGTGGTTCCGGTGGTGGAGGCGGCTCGGGCTCCGGCGGGGGCTCGGGAACCGGCGGCGGGGGTTCGGTTTGGGGCGGGGGCGGTTCCGGCGGGGGCACGGACGCTTCAAGGGTCGGTGGTTCGGGGGTTGGCTCGGGCGCTGACTCGGGCGTTGCCTGGGCTTCCTCCTGAGTCTGCTCCGTATCGCCGATCATGTCGGCCATCACGACTTCCACGGTCGTGGATGGGGTCGGCTCGGGCAGCGGCGCCAGCAAGGGGGCCAGCACGATGGCCGCGAAGACGATCGCGTGGATGCTGACCGAACCCAGCAGCGTCCCCGCCCTGCCCCGCCTGCGCGGACCAGGCGGCGGCCACCGCTCGGGGAAGGCGGTTGCCATCCCCGGCCGCGGCCGCATCTTCGCAGGTTCAGTGCGCGCGTTCATGCGCGGGTGGCGGAGGCGTCAGCGTCAGCGCCGGCGCGGGATGCCGGAGGTCCCGCGCCGACTTGCCCTCCGCCGGGATTTCGATCCAGCGGAGTTCCCCGACCTCACACCGCTGCACCACCGGGAAGTATAGCTTGCCGACCTCCGCCGGCAGCTTGAGGCTGATCGAGAACTCCTCGAACCACTCATCCGGCAGGGGGCCGCCGGTCCAGGTGATCTGGGTCGGACGGTCGGTCAGGGTGCGGCCCTCGGTCGGGACGGGCGTGGCCAGCGGGGCCCGCGTGACCTCGATTCGCCAGCCCGTCTGGGGCCGGGGTTTGGCGGAGACGACGCCCTCCGGCAGGGCCACGGTGATGGAGACGGTGGGCGAGGTGCCGCAGCCATGCGGCACGCGGAACGCCGCGACGTAATAGGCGCCGGACGTCGCCGTCGGCTCCTTCAGGACGACATGGGCCTGGGCGGGCGCGATCGCTCCCGCCCCGAACACAACCGCCAGGCCGAGCATGGCGTGAATGCGTGCGGTCATCAGAAGGAAGCCCTTGTGCCGACATAGATGCTGCGCCCGTCACCGGGGTAGAAGGTCTGGGTCGCGGTGGCATTATACCGCGTGACGGTGCCGAAGTCGCTGATATAGCGGTTGTTCGTCAGGTTACGCGCGTCCAGGAACACCGAAATCCCGTTGTCGAACGTCATCCCCGCCTGCACGCCCAGCAGGACATAGGCCGGCACCTGCTGCGTGTTGGCATAGTCCACCCAGGCCCCGATCGGCACCAGGTCCAGCGCGGGAGAGATGTAGAATCCGCTCGGGTGGCGATAGGTCAAGGATGTCCGCAGCACGTGTTCCGGAATGCCGGCGATCCGGTTGTTGCCGTACTGTGGGTCGTTGCTGAACCGGAAGTTGCTGTAGTTCCATAGCTGCGCGAGCGTCAGCGCATCCCCCTTGGTCGCCATGTCGCGGACCAGGTCGACGCTGGCGCCCAGTTCCACGCCCATCAGATTGGTGCGTCCGGCGTTGAAGGTGGCGGCGGGGAAGTTCGGGTTCGTGGTGTATTGCAGCATCTGCCCGTCGACCCATGAACGGTACAAGGTCACGTCCCAAGCGAACCGGTCATAACGGCCACGGGTGCCGACCTCCAGCGTCCAGGCCTTCTGCGCCTGCAACGGCACGAAGGACGTCGAGCCACCGAACTGCGTCTGCGTCAGGTCGCTGAAATCCGGCACGTCCTGGCTGCGGGTGACATTGATAAAGGCCTGGATGTCCTTCTTCGGCTCCCACAGCAGCCCGACCTTGGGGTTCACCCCGTCATAGGTCGCATTGTTGTTCTGGTACGTGGTCGAGAACGGCGGCAGGCCGGCGTAGTTCGTATATTGCCGGTCCGCGTGGAACATCTTGGCGCCGATCACCGCCGCGAGTTCCGGCAGGACGAACAGCCGGTTCTCGGCATAGCCCTCGATACTCCAGGCCTTCTGCTTCGAATTGAGCGTCTGGGCGCCGCGGCTGCCATTGATGTTGATGAACTGAAGCGCCGTGTTGGTGCCGCCGAACAGCCGCCCGCCCACCACGAATTCGTTCCGCATCCCGCCGATCTGTCCGGTCGTGGTGAAGCGCGGGGCGAAGCCGTAGGTGTAGCCGTCCTGGTCGATCACCTGGAAGATCGGGTGGTACAGGTTCTTGTGCATGAACCAGGTGTCGAAATCGAGCACGCCGGCGTCCAGCGTGACCGTCGTGCGGTTGGCGAACCGCTCGGTCCGGACGTTGCGCGCCTGGTCCCCCGCGATCGCGCCGGCCGAGGCCTGGGTCGGGTTGGTCAGCGCCTGCCGCAGGCTGAGGGTGCCCGGCAGCTTCTGGTCGGTGAAGTAGACGCCGGCATAGAACCGGGTCTCGATATTCGGGGTGATGCGGTAGCCGATATTGGCGTTGAACTGCTCATACTGCTGGCGGGAATGCTTGCGGAACCCGTCGCTGTGGCTGACCGTCGCGTTCACCATGAAGTCGAAGTCGCCCAGGATCCGCGATGCCTGGGCGTTGGCGCGCCAGGTGCCGAAGCTGCCGCCCTCGAACCGCAGGATGTTGGGCGCGACGGCGGTATACGCCGTGGGCGTGACGAAGTTCATCGCCCCACCCAGGGTGGAGGCCCCGTACGGCAGCGCGTTGCCGCCCTTGTAGATTTCCGCCGACCGCAGCGCGAGCGGATCAATCTGGTAGAAGTCGAAGCTACCATCCGCCATGTTGAACGGAATGCCGTCCTGCAGCACCTCGATCCCGCGGCCATGGAAGGCCCGCCCGATGCCGGAGCCACGGACGGACAACCGCATCTCCTGCCCATAGCGGGTCTGCGCCCAGACGCCCGGCACGTCCTTGAGCACGTCGCGCAGGTTGTTGGTGTAGGTGCCCTTCAGCGTCTCCATGTCGATCCACTCGACGGAGCCAGGCGCTTGCAGCACCAGTTCCTTCTGTTTCTCGACACTGGGGACGGTCAGGGACCCGGCGGGCGTCGCGGTGACGGCGACGGGGGCGAGGTCGGTTGTCGCGGTGGTGGTGGATTGCGCCCAGGCGACAGCCGTGGGGGCAAGGGCAAGCGCGAGGGCGCTGCCCGACAGGAGAATCGAACGGAACACGGAACTACTCCCTTTCGCCAGCTTTCCGCTGGCGCGTGATCGGCGAGGGCGGCCAGAAGCCGCGCGGTGTGGCGATCAGGAGTGGTGTGGTGGGGCCCTGCTGGGCGGCAGACCGGTGGGGGGGCCGCGGGGGCCAGGCGAACGGCCGGGATCGGAGACTGTCGCGACGACCTGGACGCTGGGCGTCGGCACGATGCGCGGAAGGTCGGTCAGGACGGCGGCCTGCCCGACCGCGGCCGGACAGATCGGGCAGGCGTGGTTGTGTTTGGCCCCGCCATCTTGCGTGGGATTGTCAGCGGGATCGGAGATGCAGATCGTCGCGTGACCCAAGGGATCGAAACTGGCCACGGCGGCGCGAATCATCGCGACCGGCAGGATGACCTGCAAGGCAATGGCCAGAAGGGCGACCGGCCAAAGCCGTCGCCACCATGGGTTGGATGCTCCGCTCACGATTCGGTCGATTACCAGGGAGAGGCTGATCTGGCTACAGCCGCCCCCGCCGAATGGTTGCATGCCTGCCCGGTTCCGCTAGGCTGATCACGTCCCGCCGACTGCCTCGCCGGATCGGCCGGACCAACAGGAGGGACGGTCCATGTCCATCGAAATCATCCCGACCGGCGCCGCGGTGGGCGCCGAAATCCGTGGGGTCGATCTGTCGCAGCCCCTGGACGATGCCACGTTCGCCGTGATCGAGCAGGCCTATAACGAACACGGCGTGATCTTCTTCCGCGATCAGCACGTGACGCCGCCGCAGCAGGTGGCGTTCACCCGGCGGTTCGGAGAGATCGTGTTCAACATCTTCGGCGAGCGCTGGAGCGTGCCGGGTAGCCCGGAGATCGTTGTCGTCTCCAACATCACCGAGGACGGCAAGCCGATCGGCATCCGCCGAGCGGGGGAAAACTGGCACAGCGACATGTGTTATACGGCGACGCCTCCGCGCGGGACGATGCTGTACGCGGTGGAGATCCCCGATCTGCATGGGCTGCCGCTGGGTGATACCGAGTTCGCCAGCGCCGCCGCGGCCTGGGACGCTCTGCCCGACGCGATGCAGGGCCGGGTCGAGGGGCGGTATGCGATCTTCGATTTCGCCGGCCGCAAGCGGGCTTTCCCGCCGAGCGCGGCGGAGATCGAGCGGAATCCTCCGGTGCGGCATCCGATCGCGCGGACTCATCCGTTCACGGGGCGGAAATGTCTTTACGTGATGCGGGACGATTGCACGGGGATCGAGGGGGTGCCGGCGGCGGAGGCCGAGGTGCTGATCGCGGCCTTGGCGGATCATGTGGTGAAGCCGGCGTTCATCTATCGGCACCAGTGGCGGGTGGGGGATTTGTTGCTTTGGGATAACTGTACGGTGCAGCATCGGGCTGTGCAGGATTATGACATGCCGTTGCGGCGGTTGATGCATCGGACGACGATGGGGGGGAGTGTGCCGGTTTAGGGTCGCCGGTTCCTTTTGCCGCGGACGTCGCGAAATCCCACCCTGCCGTGACTGACGGGACGCGGAGATCGATGGGTGATCTCCGCGTCCCGGCACAGGTATCATTGTGCCTGGACGTTCACTCAGGGTTGCAGCACGATGTTGTCCGGCCGCCACTCCTTCTTGAACCAGGGTTCCAGCGGGCCGTAGAGGCGCAGGATTGTGAACCACGACTTGCCGGGGATCGTCTGCACCCAGTTGCCCTCATGTCCAGGCGGTGCCTTGGGGCCGAAATACACGTCGACGGAGCCATCGGCATTGGTTTTCACCGCCTTGTTCTGGCTCCCCACGCTCGGGAACTGTGCATCGGTCTGCAGCATCGAGCGGGTCTGCGCGTCATACACGATCACCGACCAGAACGTCTTGACCGGAATGTTCGGCGGCAGATGCAGCTTGTAGGTCTTGCCGCCATCGAGCGGTTTGTCGTCGGCATCCGACGCAGTCCAGGGATAGGTCGAGCCCTGGCCGACGATCTGCGTGTCCATCGCCGGAGTGACCCCGGTGGCCGCGAAGAAGTACATCGCGCTGCCGGTCAGATTGGCGACACCGGGCTGCCACTCAAACTTGTAGCCACCGATGAACGGCCGCTTCCAGTTCCGGTTGTCGAAGAACAGCGCTTCCTTCTCCCGGTTGCGGTAGAACAGCGTCCGCCCGGTCGCGTCACCGACCGCCGCGGCTTCGGTCAGGATCTTCTTCATCCGCGCATCGGGTGCGAACGGCTTGCCTTTCTGGATACCGATCGATGCCCAAAAGCCGAGCGTGGTGGGGTCGAGCGCGCCCGTCGGCTCGGTTTGCACGGCCTCGTTCAACAGTTCCCAGAAGCGGAAGTCGCCGGGACCGACCATGTTGAGCGGCTTGCCCGACATGTTCACGAAGGTCATCTTCGGCGGCGTGCCGGACTGGCCGAGCGGATAGATCTTGGTGGCCTTCTTGACGAGTTCGACACCCGGGGCGGGGCTGCCATCGACGACGAAACTGCGCCAGACGACCCAGACGCTCAGGCTGCCCGGCCTGATGACGTGATAGCCGGACGGCACCGCGCCCTTATACCCTGGCGGCAGGACCAGGTACTTGCCGCCCTTGCCGCGATCCGGCCCGGTGAGGCCGATGTCTCCGGCCCAGCGGTACCAGAGGTCGTTGACCGTGCCGAGAACCTTCGGCGGAGCCTCGATCACCAGCGGGCCTTTGCGCAGGTCGATCCAGAACCAGGTGTAGGGCGTGTTGTCGTTGGCGGTCAGTTCGACGGTGCGCGAGTCCACCATCTGCTCCCAGATCGGGATGGTGGTGTTCGCCGGCCCCATCGAGAGGGTCCCCGCGCGGTTGGCCATCTGATTGACCACCGGAAGCGCCAGCAGATAGGCCTGCACCGCGCGCTGGAAGTCGAGATTGTCGTAGATCTTGTCCGTGCTGGCCTGATCTGGCACGCCGCCCTGGAAGCGCAGGGCGCCAAAGCGCGTCTCCACGCTGTCGGGGGCGAGGACGCCTGGCGGCATCGGGGTGGTGAACTTGTAGGCCGGGGAAGCCGGCGTCCCCGTCAATGGCTGGGCGAGGCTTCCCCCCGCATTCAATACAAGCGCGCAACTCGCGGCCATTGCCGCGCGAGACAGCCATCCCGTTTTCATTTCGTTTACCTCGCAGACGATGTGGCCGCGCACTGCCACAGTTTCGTTCGCACGCCAAGACGGGGAAATCCGTGGCTTTGGGGCGCTATCGGTCCCGAGCGAAGCGGCGGCTGTTTCTGGTGCCTCGCCCGAAACGACAAGGACAGTCGCGGCTTCTGCGCACCAAGACGGCTGCATCGCCGAGGCCGGCGCGCCCGTGTCAGCTCCCCAAGGCAAAGACTGCGAGCGCACATTATCCGCCAGGAGGTCGAAGCGAAATGATCCAGTGGAAAAGCATGACGCCCGCCGACCTGCCTCCCGTCGAACGGGTCGCGGAAACCATCCATCCCGCCTACCCCGAAGACGCCTCAATCTTCACTGAACGCCTGGAGTTCTACCCCCCAGGCTGCCTCGTGCTGGAAATCAACCAGACCATCCAAGGCTACGCCATCGGCCACCCCAGCCTTATCCAACACCCCCCAGCCCTGAACACCCTGCTCGGCCGCCTGCCCCGCCACCCCGACGCCTTCCACATCCACGACCTCGCCCTCCTCCCGACCGCAAGAGGCGCGGGCCATGCCAACGCGGCCATCGAAATCTTTATCGAGCAGGCAAAGGCACTCACCCTGCCCCGCATGTCCCTGATCGCCGTTGGTGAATCCCAGAACTTCTGGCGCCGAAACGGTTTCGAGATCGCCGATCAGACCCCGGTCCGTGCCTGCCTCGCGACCTACGGAGACAACGCCATCTTCATGACCCGCCCCCTGTAAAGGACCCCCGCGCCACCCACCGGTGGCGCGGAGCCAGCCCTACGCCAGGCCCAAGGCCTTCTTCATCGCCCGCAGATTCCCCCGCAGGCTTCGCGTATACCGCGCGACAACCTCTTCCTCGTTCGCCTCGGTCGTATCCATGTGAACGATCAGCGTGATCCGCGTCGTGTTCGCATCCAGCGGTACCGCGGCGACGGTGGAGCGGTAGCCAGGCATCTCCGGCCGATCCACCATCCCGTAGGTGTAGGCATACTGCGACTGAGCAACCAGCAGTTCCTTCACCACCCGCCCCTCGGGCATGTTCAGCGTGCGGACCTTGCCGGCGGGCGTGTCCTCGACGCTTTCGCCCTCGACCAGCACGGCCCATTTGCGGATGCCGGCGAAGTCCCCGATCACGCCCCAGACCTTGTCCGCGGGCAGCGCCACGTCCTCGAAGTTTGAAATATCGGCCATTCTGGTTCCCTCCTGTTAGGTCCAACCATGTTGCCCCGGCTTGGCGCCGCTGTCCAAACGCAGGAAAACTCTTGGCGCCGGCCCCGTCCTGGCCCATCTTTCCGGGGATGGGAGACCGTAGATGATCCGCCTGCCCGCCCCCAAGCCCGATGTCATGGCCCGCCGCGACGCCATCGTCGCCGGCCTGCGCGCCTTGTTGCCCGAGGACGGGCTGATCGCCGAGACCATCCGTCTCAAACCCTACGAAACCGACGGGCTGTCGGCCTACCGCCAGCCCCCCCTCGCCGTCGCCTTGCCGGAAACGACGGAACAGGTGGCTGACGTCCTGCGCTACTGCCACCAGAACGGTGTGCGCGTGGTGCCCCGCGGTGCCGGCACGTCGCTGTCGGGCGGTGCCCTGCCGATGGAGGACGCGGTCGTCATCGGCCTGATGCGGATGAACCAGATCCTCGACATCGACTACCCGGATCGTTGCGCAACCGTGCAGGCGGGCGTGACCAATATCGGCATCACGAACGCCGTGTCCGCCGACGGGTTCTTCTACGCGCCGGACCCGTCCAGCCAGTTGGCCTGCATGATCGGCGGCAACGTCAACATGAACTCCGGCGGCGCGCACTGCCTGAAATATGGTGTCACCGCTAACAATCTTCTCGGCCTTCGCATGGTCACGATCGAGGGCGACATCATCGACATCGGCGGCGCCCACCTCGACGCGTCGGGTTATGACTGGCTGGGGTTGCTGACCGGCAGCGAGGGACAACTCGCGGTGATCACCGAGGTCACCGTCCGCATCCTCCGCGCGCCCGAGGGGGCCCGCGCCATGCTCGCCGCCTTCAAGTCAAACGAAGTCGCCGGCGCCTGCGTGGATTCGATCATTGGCTCCGGCATCATCCCCGTGGCGCTGGAATTCATGGACCGCCCCGCGATCCATGCGTGTGAGGCCTTCGCCCATGCCGGCTACCCGCTCGACGCCGAGGCGATGCTGATCATCGAGGTCGAGGGCAGCGAAGCCGAACAGGACGATCTGCTGGGACGTCTGGCCGCGATCTGCCAACAGCATGATCCTATCAGCCTGAAAGTATCCCAGTCGGCCGAGGAATCTCTGGCGATTTGGAAAGGCCGCAAGGGCGCGTTCGGCGCGGTCGGACGGATCAGTCCGGATTATCTTTGCATGGACGGCACGATCCCGACGTCCCGCTTGCCCGAAGTGCTGCGCCGTATTGGCGAGATGTCCGACAGCTACGGGTTGAAGGTGGCCAACATCTTCCACGCCGGCGACGGCAACCTGCATCCGCTGATCATGTTCGACGCCAACGATCCGTCCAGCTTCGAAAAGGCCGAACATTTCGGCGCCGACATCCTGAAACTCTGCGTGGAGGTCGGCGGCTGCCTGACCGGAGAGCATGGTGTGGGCGTGGAAAAACGCGACCTGATGGGCGTGCAGTTCGCCGAACACGAACTCGCCCAGCAACGCCTGGTCAAAGGCGCCTTCGACCCAGGCTGGCTGCTGAACCCGAGCAAGGTGTTCCCCCTGCTGGAAGAAGCCGAGGTCGCGAAAGCCGCCGCCTGATCAACTGGATGGTGGGCCGGGCGCGCTGCGCCCACCTCCCTCGTCGTGGCGGGCGAAGGCCCGCCATCCAAGACTTCCGGAAGTTCCAGTCCCCCACCTCAAC
>CANJSR010000102.1 GCA_947476855.1 Acetobacteraceae bacterium | reverse complement strand
GGGGTTCAGCGCGTCCATCCGCTTCCAGTTGGCGTCCAGCACCTCCAGGGCGGTCGCCTGGCCGGTGGCCACGGCGTCGGCGACCTCGGTCATCGTCAGGTCGGCGAGGTTGGTCATACCCCCGTCTCCTTCGTCGCCTGCAAGGCGGCTTCGAAGCTGGATGGTTCATCCTCGAACACCAGCGTGCCACGCAGAGCCTCGAAGGCCTGGATCGTGCCCGCGAGTTCGGCCATCAGCCTTCGTCCGGGATCGTTGGGGGGCAGGATGCCGAACCATCGTTCGACATACGCCTCGGTTTGTTGTGGGAACGCGTCCATGGGAGCCTCCACCGAAATTGTGCGCCGCAATATGACCGCGATTTCGCGGCCGGGCGCAATGGTGGTTCGGGCTGGGACGACCGTCGACCGTCATCCCCGGCGTTGTTCGGGGGACCGTTCGCAACACCGTGCTGGAGGCGGTCCCCGGCACAAGGCCGGGGATGACGGTCGGGAAGGGGAAAGTGTCCGCCCCCTCAGCCCCGCGCGGGCATGCTGTCCATGACCTCAAGCTGGATCAGCTTTTCATACGCCCCGATCATCGTCTTCGGCGCGAGTTCCAGCATCAGCGTGTTTTCCAGCCAGAACTCGACGACCTGGAACAGCACCGGTCCGCCCGGCGCCGCGCGCCCGCACAGCCGGGTCAGCCAACCCTCCCGGGCGCCGATCCGCTCGATCGTCTCCAGGTCCGCGTCGACCGACAACAGGACGTGGAATGCGCTGTAGCCGGGTTTTTCATCGGTTTCCTGCGCGCGCACCTGGCCATCGCCGTCCGGCAGCAGGTGCAGGCCGGTCGGATAGACCTCAATCGCGGTGCCGCGCGCGTCGCCGCTGACCGCCATGAAGGAATTCCGGAACCCGCCGGGGAACGGGTAGGACTTCCCACCCATCAGTTCGGCGAGCACGGCGGAAACGCGGCGCGGGTCCTGCGCCGGGATCGAGACGTGGTGGATCATTCCAGCCCCCTGAATGTGATTGCAACTGATCCCATTATGCCTCCGGCCGAGGCTTCGCGCATGCGTGAAATCCGGCCGCCCGCGTTTTCCTCAGGGGCCGGCCCACTCCACCTCGGGCAGCAGGGCCAGGGGGATCTGGCGCATCGACAGGGTCCGGAACTGAAGCGTCAGGGGCACGTCGATGGTCTGGCGTTCCCGCCCGCCGGGCACGCCGGCCATCAGCGACAGCACGGCCTTGGCCGCCTTCACGGCGGAGTGGGTCAGCACCCCGTTGCTGCCCAGCGCGTCGAAGGTGCCCTTGTAGCCGACGATATGACCGGTCCCGGCGCCCATCGGCTGCAACTCCTCATCCAGGGCCAGGGTCGCCGAACCGGTCGCGCTGAGCGGCCCCCAGGTCAGGGAGTGCAACTGGACCTCCACCGACCCGCCTGCGTCCCGCCACGCGGTCGCCGCGACCTTTGGGGGGGCGATCTCGGGCAGCGGCCCCAGAACGGTCCCCTCGGCCGAGACGACCTCGACCTGACCGCCGAGCGGCCAGCGCGTGCCGGAGGGGAGTTTTATGCCGTTGATCGTGAACTGGAAGAAGGCCGCCTTGTCGCCGGCCGCGGCGGTGGGCAGCAGCTCCAGCCGACCCTCCATTGTCTCGACCGACATGGCGCTTTGCCCGCCATCGGCCTTGGGCAGGTCGGCGCGGATGCCGCCGCCGCTGACCTCCAGCATCAAGCGATCGGGGTCGGTGCCGCCCGACAGGCCGAGTTCGAGGGTCTCGGCCACCACCGATACCGATGTGCCGTCCGGCAGGCGCAACGCCTGCAGCCCTTCCGGGACGATCGTCAGATGCCATGGGTCGAGCAGGTCCACGCTGAGCACCAAGCGCGGTGTGAACCAGGCAATCCCCCCAGGGATCGCAGGCTCGCCGCCCGAAATCTCAAAATCATGCACGACCAGGGAGGCCGATGACGACCATCCCCCCCGCCCCACGGACCCGATCCTCACGGACCATCCCTGTCCTCGGCGGTCGTTGACCCAGGCCTGGAAACCCGCGTCGAGGCGGCTGGCGACCACGTACCAGTGGGCCGCGCCAGCGGCGCAGCCCAGGAGCAGCAGGCCACAAACAGCAATCAGAATCTTACGTCGCATGGAGTCCAGATGAGTTGCCGACCGGCCCGTTCCAAGCCGGGAAACGCCGCCGTCGCGACAAATCACAACGGGCCCGACGCAGGTCGGACCCGGCCCGATCCGTGATGGATCGCCCTTGCACGCTTCCCAGCGGACAGTCTACGCGGGTCCGACTCTTCCGCAACACGACCACCCTGGGAGGACTGGCCATCGACCGGCATCGTCATGCCCTCGGCCAGGCGGCGCATCAGGTCCTCCCGCCGGAGCCCGACCGGCAGGGGCTCCCGGATTACGACCCGGATCGTGCCCGGGGTCTTGAGGAAGGAGCGCCGCCCCCAATACAGGCCCGAGTCGGTCGCCACGGGGATCACCGGCAGCCCAGTGCGGGACGCCAGGGCGGCGATGCCCGGTTGCAGCGCCAGCATGGTCTCCGGGTCCGATCGCGTGCCTTCCGGGAAGATGACGATCTGCCGCTCTTCCCGCGCCGCGCGCAGGCCTTCCTTGACCAGCACGCGCACGGCGCTCGCCCCCGCGTTGCGGTCGACGGCGATCATCCCGGCGGCATGGGTCAGGGCGCCGAACAGGGGGATGCTCCGCAACTCCCGCTTCAGGACATAGCAGCAGCGGGGCAGCAGGGTCAGCCAGATCATGGTGTCAAAGGCCGACTGGTGGCGGGACGCGATCAGGGCCGCGCCGGGGGGGATATGTTCCAGCCCCGTCACCTCGAACCGGATGCCGCAGATCAGCCGCACGCTGGCGACCATCATCCGGGCCCACAGCACCGCCACCCACATGACGCGGCCGGGGGCAACGAACCGGATCACGGTTGCTGGCAACAGGGTGAGGAACGTCAGTCCGAAAAAGACGACGTTGAACAGCGACGATCGCAGCAGAATCATCCAGAGGCCGGTCCCGAACGGAGTTGGTCCCGGGCGGGAGCAAGGCCGGTCAGGCCCGCCGCCGCCACGAGGTACTTGCTGTATTCGCCGATCAGGACCCGCAAGGAAACCTCTCGTAGCGCGCCGTCAGGCCCGGTGGTGGGGACGGGATGGGGAAACAGTTTCACATCCGGCAGCATTCCGCGCAATTCGACCATCGCGCGCGGCATGTGGAAGCGGGCGGTGACCACGGCCAGGGTCCGGATTCGGTGCTCGCTGACCCAGGCCCGCGCTTCCAGCGCGTTGCCCCGCGTCGACATGGCCGCCCGCCCCAGCGTGACCTGATGCGCGAGCGGCGCGGGATCGACCCCGGCGCGGGCGGCCAGCATGCCCAGGTCCGTGGCGCCGCCGATGCCCGAGATCAGCAGGCGTGACCGCGGATGATCGGCGAGCAGGCGCAACGCCGACTCCACCCGCCCTGCCCCGCCGGTCAGAGCGATGATCCCGTCGGTCGGCGGGGCGGGTATGATCGGCTGTCCGACCAGGTGGACGAACCACAGCAGCCCGCCGGTCCAGCCCACCGCCAGGACCACCACGATCAGCATCGGCGGCAGCCACCACCGGCGCGCGCGGGACCGAACCCGGGGGACGTCGTCCGAGCGGTCCCCATCCGCGATCATGGCAATTGCCGCAACCAGCGCCGGACCGTGCCCTGGGCGGTCAGGAAGCCTATCACCGCCGCCGTCAGCGGCAGCCCCGGCAACGCCAGCCAGAGCGCCGGCGGCAAGGCCCCCAGGACCCCGGCGATCGTATCAACCTCCCGCGGGGCGCCGCCGAAGGGTTCCGCGAGCCGCGCCAGCGCCAGCAGGACCGGCGCGGCCAAGATTGCCCCCCCCAGGCCGCCGATCGCGGCCAGCAGGGTGGCCCGCGCGGCGAAGCGACCGGCGATGTAACCGTCGGTCGCGCCCAGGCCGTGGACGATCTCGATCGCTTCCCGCCTTGCCGACAGGCCGGCGCGGGTAGCGACGGCGATGACGGTGGCGGCGACGGCCACGACCAGGATCAGCGCCAGCCCGGCGCAAGCCTGAAGACTGCGGGCCAGCGCGGACAGCCGGCCGATCCAGACGCCATGATCCTCCACTAGGCTGCCGGGCGCGACGGCGGCGACGCGGCGCCCGAGATCGACCGGATCGACCTTGCCGCTGAGTTGCACGGCCACGACCGCTGGCAGGGGAATCGACACGCGTTCGGCGCCAGCGCCCAGCCAGGGCCGCAGCAGGTCGCTCAGTTCATCATCCGCCAGCGCGCGGGCCGAGGCCACGCCGGGCGTGCCGGTCAGCAGCGCGATCACGGCCGGCAGGCGTTCGGCGCCATCGCGGGCCGAAGCGGCCTTGGGGCTGGGCACCTGCACGGTCAGGGCCGATCCCGCGCCCTCCTGCCAATGCCGGGACAGGCCGGCCGCCCCGGTCCAGCCGGCCAGGGCCAGAGCCGCCAGGAACGCCATCGCCGCCACCAGAAACGGCAACATCCGATCCGAAAGCGCTCGCCGGAGCCCCAGTTCGTCGAAGCCGGTCGGCCGGAGGATCGAGCGCGCCATGCCTAGCGGTCCTCGACCAGGCGGCCATGCGACAGCACCAGGGCGGGCGAAGGATGGCGCTGCACCAGGGCGTCGTTATGGGTCGCGACGATGACGGTGGTCCCCAGGCGGTTCATCTCATTGAACAACTGCATCAGCCGCTCGGCCTGCTCGTCATCCAGGTTGCCCGTCGGCTCATCGGCCAGCAGCAGGGCTGGGCGGGTGATCACGGCGCGGGCGATGGCCACGCGCTGCTGTTCGCCGCCCGAGAGTTCGGCGGGCCGAGCCTCGATCCGGCGGGCGAGGCCGACCCAGCGCAGCATCTCGGTCACGTCGGCACGCAACTGCCCTTCCGGCCGGCCGGCGAGGCGGAGCGGCAGGGCCACGTTATCGAAGGCGGTCAAATGCGGCAGCAGCCGGAAGTCCTGGAACACGACCCCGATGCGCCGCCGCAGCGCCGGCAGGTCGCGCCGCCGAGCCTCATGGATCGGGACGCCCATCAGGCCGAGGCGGCCTCGGGTCGGGCGGACGGCCAAGTACATCAGCCGCAGCATGCTGGTCTTGCCGGCGCCGGAGGGGCCGAGAAGCCAGCGGAATTCTCCGGCGGGGACGGCGAAGGTGACGTCGCGCAGAACCTCGGCGCCAACCTGGCCCGAAGGCGTGGGGCCGTAATGCAGACCGACCGAGTCGAATCGAATCATGCCGCGTGCCTTTTCCCGCGCCTGCCTTTCTGCCACCGCCAGCCGGACGCTGGAACCCGTTGTGTGCAAACCGGCGGTGAGAGCGGGGTTGGCGGAATTGTTTCAACGTGTGGTTGGAGTCGCGGGCGCGCATTCCATATGATCCCTCGGTTCGGACGCGCTAGGGCGCCGGCCTGTCCTGGGGTGTTCATCGCGTGCGGGCGGACTGCCCGAACTGCGAAGCCGTCTATGACATCCCCGACCGCCTGCTGGTCGCCGGCCGCAAGGTGCGCTGTGCCCGCTGCGGGCAGGACTGGTTTCCGGCCGGCCCCGCCGTTGCCGTCGATCCGCCCCCGGTCGCCGCTACGGCGCGCTCCGAATCGGCCCCGGATCATGTTCCCGAACATGCCGCTCCGCCCGCGGCGGCGATGACCATGCCGCCGGAACACAATGCGATGGACCGGCTGGCGAAGGAGTCGGTCGCAACCCCCACACCGATGCCACTGAAAGCCGCCTGGGCCGCCAGCGCCGCCGTGCTGGTCCTGCTGGTCGCGGGTGCGATTATCTGGCGCGCGGACATCGCCCGCGCCTGGCCCCCCGGTGAGCGTCTGTTCTCGGTGTTCGGAACGCCCGCCGAGGCCCGGCCGTCGAACCAGTGAGAGCGGCGCGACGACCCGCCGCAGTGCATTCGCGGATGAGACAGGCTATCAACCAACCAGGCACATCATCCGTGCCACCGGGAAGCGGCCAGGTCCGCACATGATCGAAAGCCAGGAGCATAAACGTTGATCCGTCACGTCATTAAACGCATCACGGCATCAGCCGTGCTGAAGGGCATCGCGGCCGCGACCGTGTTTGCAACATGCAGTTTCGCCGCCTTAGCCCAATCCGCCGCCAATTGGCCGGACAAGCCGGTCCGCATCATCATCAACTTCGCCCCCGGCGGCGGCACCGACAATGGCATGCGTCCCTACACCGAGCCCCTGCACCGGCTTCTGGGCCAGCCCATTGTGCTGGAGCACAAGGGCGGCGCGTCCGGCGCGATCGGAATCGAGGCCGGCGTGAAGTCCCGCAACGACGGCTATACGTTCTTCGCGACGCCTGGCCTGTCGGTGGCGATCCTGCCGCATATCCGCAAGCTGCCCTATGACCCGTTCAAGGACATGGTCCCGGTCAGCTACTTCACGTCCTATCCGATGTTCCTGGCCGTCCATCCGTCCGTCCCGGTGGCCAACCTCAAGGACTTCGTGGCCTATGCGAAGGCCAATCCCGACAAGCTCAGCCTCGGTTCCTCCGGCATCGGCACGACCGGGCACCTGGTGATCGAGGCGTTGAACCGCGCCGCCGGCATCACCGTGCTGCACGTTCCCTATCGCGGCAGCGCCGACGCGCTGAACGACTTCCTGGCCGGCGTTGTCCAGGTCTTCGCCGACCCGACCGTCGCGCCGCATGTGAAGGCCGGCAAGGTCAAGCTGCTCGCCGTAACCGGCCAGCGCCACCCGGACTACCCCGACGTCCCGTCCTTCGCCGAGACCTATCCGGACGCGGACTTCGTGGGCTGGAACGCGCTGTTCGCCCCCGCCGGCACGCCGGACGCGATCGTGAAGAAAATGAGCGCGGCGATCGACACCATCGCCAAGACGCCGGAGGTCAAGGACCTACTGTTCCGGGTCGGCCAGTTCCCGCAGGGCGGCACGCCCGAAGACCTGACGAAGATCCTCCGCAGCGACTACGACCGTTATGGCAAGCTCGTAAAGGAACTGAAGATCACGCAGGAGTAATCCCGCCGCCGCCTCTCCCCCTCGGGGAGAGGCGGTTACTCGCTTCCCACCCCGGCCGCCGCTATCATTGGGGCGTGTCCAGCAAAGCCCCCTCCCCCGTCGATCTTTTTGGTGAGGCCCCGGCCCCCGAACGGCCCGTGCCGAACGGTGCCCGTCCTCTCGCGGACCGCCTTCGCCCGCGCGGCCTTACCGATGTCGTCGGCCAGGACCACCTGCTGGGACCCGAGGGCACGCTGACCCGCATGCTCGACCGGGGGTCCCTCGCCTCCCTGATCCTTTGGGGTCCGCCCGGTGTCGGGAAGACCACCATCGCTCGGCTGCTGGCTGAACGGGCCGGGCGGGCGTTCGTGCAGTTGTCCGCCGTGTTCTCGGGCGTCGCCGACCTGAAGAAGGCGTTCGAGGAAGCGACCCGCCGCCGCCGCACCGGCGAAGGCACG
Organism: Acetobacteraceae bacterium; assembly: GCA_947476855.1. Next base: position 5,228 of record CANJSR010000102.1, on the reverse strand, counting down.
CTGCTGTTCGTCGACGAAATCCACCGCTTCAACCGCGCCCAGCAGGACGGGTTCCTGCCGGTGGTGGAGGACGGGACGATCATCCTGATCGGCGCCACGACCGAAAACCCGTCCTTCGCGCTGAACGGCGCCCTGCTGTCGCGCTGCCAGGTGCTGGTGCTGCGCCGGCTGGATGACGCGGCGCTGGAACTGCTGCTGACCCGGGCCGAGAACGAGATTGGCCATCCCCTACCCCTGACGCCCGAGGCGCGGAACACGCTGCGCGCCATGGCGGATGGCGACGGGCGCTATATCCTCAACATGGCCGAACAATTGGCCGCCCTGCCTGCCGGCACCGCGGACCTGGACCCCGCCGCCCTGGCCGATCTGCTCGCCCGCCGCGCCGCGCTGTACGACAAGGATCGGGAGGAGCACTACAACCTGATCTCGGCGCTGCATAAATCGCTGCGTGGCTCCGACCCCGATGCCGCGCTGTACTGGTTCGCCCGGATGCTGAACGGCGGGGAGGATCCGCGCTATATCGCCCGCCGCCTGGTGCGCTTCGCGGCCGAGGACATCGGCATGGCCGACCCCCACGCTCTGCCCCAGGCGCTGGCGGGGTGGGAAACCTATGAACGGCTGGGCAGCCCGGAGGGGGAACTCGCGCTGGCGCAGGTTGTTGTCTACCTGGGCACGGCGCCGAAATCGAACGCGCTGTACACGGCGTTCGGGGCCGCCAAGGCGTCGGCCAAGGCAACCGGCAGCCTGATGCCGCCCGCGCACATCCTGAACGCACCGACGAAGCTGATGAAGGAACTCGGCTACGGCGCGGGTTATTCCTATGACCATGAGGCCGAGGACGCGTTCAGCGGCCAGAACTACTTCCCCGACGGGATGGCGAGACAGGCGTTCTATCAACCGCGCGGGCGTGGGTTTGAGCGGGAGGTGGCCAAGCGGCTGGAGTATTGGGGGCGGCTGCGGGCGGAGAAGGCGGGAAGTTAGCGGGCGGCCGGGACGCGCTTCCTCATCAGATATCGGTCACAACAGTTTGAATACAGAAACGGTATGTCCTGGTATCGGATCGTCAGGGTCGGTAGGAAGGAACCGCTATTTGCGTGGAATTGGCGGCACCGATGTCTCCATCGATGCCGCCCGGTTCGGATCGAAAAAGCTTACCAAATGTGAACCACTTTGCGGGTCGTACGCTCGACAACGACCGGCTGGTCATTGACGATCCCATAGCTGTAGCGGTCAGGCGTCTGCACCGTGACCGTCGCGGGCAGCGGATAGACCGTGACATTCGCTGGCAGTTGCATGCCGACGACGGGCTTCATTGCCGGGTCCATGAAGGACTTGTACTGCTGGGTCGTCGAGTATGTGGTGATCGCCGTACTCTGCGCCTTTGTCCAAATTTCGCCGGTTTCAGCCGAGGCGAACCCGAAGGTTCCCAAAAACATGGAAGCGGCGACAAGCGGGAGCAATGATTTTTTCATCAGATTATCCTCGATCGTGGTTGTGAACCGTCGCTGGCCAAAGTGACAGCGGGGCCTTGCGTGCCCTCGGGCCGCATTCAGAAATCGCGATGTTCGACGACAGGCGCGACGGCCTCCTGGGCGTCGGGGCGACCGGTGCCGGAAAGGGCGCCAATCGAAGCCGCTCGAGTCCGACTGTTCTAAAATGGAACGTATGGTTCCATCAGAAATCAGCCCTCGAACACAAATTGAATCTATCAGCAACCACTTCAGACAAGGCAGCGTCGGAATACACCTATGCCTGACAGTCCGCAGGCAAATCACGGAAACGAGGCCCCTGGCGTGGCATGAAGCGTCCGATGGTCTGTCAGGCTACCGCGAATCGATGAATGATTTGTCATTGGGGCAATGATTTTTGGATCATAATGATGACGTATGCATTTACTGAGGGGAGAGAAATCAGATCGCTCCCAAAGGCTGGAGCGGCCACCCGCGGTACACCCAGCCCAGGCATACCGATCCGGCCGTTGATATCGACGCCACCTTCCGCCGTGACACCCATTCTATGCCCCGCTCCGCATCCGGCCTATCATCCTCTTCAAACATAGGGGAGGCACCACAATGGCCGCCATCACACACCGCAACCTTGGGGGCCTGTCCGTTCCCGTCGTTGGACTTGGCTGCATGGGTCTGTCCGGCGTCTACGGCCCGGCGGAGGACGCGACTTCCGAGGACCTGGTCCGGGAGGCGATCGACCTCGGCGTCACGCATCTCGATTCCTCCGACATGTATGGCTGGGGCCATAACGAGGTGTTGCTGAGCCGAGCGCTGAAGGGCCGGCGGGGATTGGTGACGCTGGCGACGAAGTTTGGACAGACGCAGGAAGGCGTCAACGGCCGCCCGGACTATGTGGTCAAGGCGTGCGACGCGAGCTTGAAGCGCCTCGGGACCGATGTGATCGACCTGTATTACCAGCACCGCGTCGACCCGAAGGTGCCGGCGGAGGACACGGTCGGCGCCATGTCGCGCCTGGTGGAACAAGGCAAGGTCCGGTTCCTCGGGTTGTCGGAAGCTGCGCCGGATCGCATCCGGAAAGCGCACGCGGTGCATCCGATCGCGGCGGTGCAGACGGAGTATTCCCTGCTGTATCGTGAAGAAGCCGAGGAGACGCGGAAGGTCACGCGGGAACTGGGGATTGGTTTCGTTGCCTACTCACCGTTGGGGCGCGGGTTCCTGACCGGGGCGATCCAGACGCTGGCGGATGTGGATGGGCGGCGGTCGGCGCATCCGCGGTTCCAGGAGGCGAACTTCGACCATAACCGCGCGCTGGTGGCGCGGATCGAGGCGTTCGCGAAGGAAAAGGAATGCACCCCGGCGCAACTGACGCTGGCCTGGCTGTTCGCGCAGGGCGATGACGTCGTGGCGATCCCGGGCACGCGGTCTCCCATGCGGATGCGGGAGAATCTGGAGGCGCTGTCGGTATCCTTGTCGGACGATGACGTGGCCCGCATCGCCGACGCCGTCCCGACCGGCGCCGCCGCCGGCACGCGGTATCCCGCTGGTGGGATGGCGGGCGTGTTCATCTGATTGACGCGCAGGCTTTGTGAGTGCGTGACGTCTCAGGCCTGGGGGAGGGCCGGGGTGGGGGGTATCTACCCCGCCAGCGCCCGCGCCACGGCCTGGATGCCATAATCCCGTTCGGCCCGTTCCCGGCTGATCTTCCCCCCGCGCACATCCGCGGCCAGCCCCGCCGGATCGCGGTCCTCGGGCGTGCCCAGCCCCCCGCCGCCGGGGGTTTCCAGCCGCGTCGTCTCCCCCGCGGTCAGCACGATGCTGGCGGTTTTCGAGGACAGTTCCTCCTCCGTCTCCGTCCCGTGGTTGCGGATCAGGCGCGCCGTCCCGCCCTGCATTCCACCCGCGAACCCGGGCGCGCCCAGGACATGCCCGTCGGAGCGGACCGAGAACACGATCCCATCCCGCATCGCCCTGATCTGGCGCGCGATGCCCAAGCCGCCGCGATGGGTGCCGGCACCGCCTGAGTCCTCCACCAACGCGTATTCGTCGACCAGCAGGGCGTATTCGTTCTCCAAAGCCTCGGCCGGCAGGTTGGAGGTATTGGTGAGGTGGACGTGGATCGCCTCCATCCCATCCGCGTCCCGACGCGCGCCCATGCCGCCGCCCATCGTTTCGAGATAGACGAACTGCCCCGAGCCATCGCGGCGCGGGCCGGAGAAGATGATCGCCGGCACCACGTCGTGCGACGCCGCCTGCGCCCGGTCGTCCGGCAGCAGGGAGGCGAAGGCACCGAACAGGGCGCGGGCGATCTTGTTGCAGGTGATACTGCGTGCCCCGACCGCAGCAGGAAACCGCGGATTTGTAAGGGTGCCGAGCGGCGCGGACATGGAGATGGCATCGAACATGCCGCTGTTGGGGAGGAGTTCGGGGTCCAGGAGCGCCTTCACCGCATAGTAGACCGATGCCTTCAACGCGCTGTCCGGCACGTTCAACGCGCCGCGCGTCTCAGGGCCGGTGCCGGTGAAGTCGATCGACAGGGTTTCCCCCGCGACACGCACGGTGGCCTGGATCGGCACGGGGTCTCCGCCCCAGCCGTCGTCGTCGAGGTAGGCGGTGAACGTAGACTCCCCGTCCGCCATCGCGGCGACACGGTTGCGCAGGCGGCGGGCGGTATAGGCCAGCAGGTCCTCGATCGCGCCGGACACCGCCGCCCATCCCATGCGTGCGACCAGGCCCTTGGCCAGGCGGGCGCCGCGGTCGTTCGCCGCGATCTGCACCTTCAGGTCCAGAATGCGTTCGTCCGGATCGCGCGTGTTGTGCGCGATCAGCATCAGCAGGTCGGTGTCGAGTTCACCGGCGCGGACGATCCGGATCACCGGCAGGCGCAACCCTTCCTCGAACACCGATCGCGCGCGTCCTGAGATCGAACCCGGAACGGGGCCGCCGACATCGGAATGATGCCCGACATTCGCGGTCAGGAAGCGCGCCACGCCATCGATGAACACCGGCGTGACGATCGAGATGTCCGGCATGTGGGTGCCGTTCGCCAGGTAAGGGTCGTTGCAGATGAAGGCATCGCCGTCCCGCATCCGTTCCACCGGCGTATGCGCCAGCACGGCCTGCACGCTGCCGAGCAGGGAACCGAGATGCAGGGGGATGTGGGAGGCCTGGGCGATCAGGCGCCCGCTCGCGTCGAATAGGGCAACGGAACAGTCCTTGCGTTCCTTGATGTTGGTGGAGAAGGAGGAGCGGATCAGCGTGTTGCCCATGTCCTCGGTGATCGAGAGCAGGCGGTTGCTGAACACCTCCATCGCGATCGGATCGCTGAGCCGGGTCATGGGGTTGTCTCCAGGATCAGGTTGCCGGACGCGTCGACGGTGACGGTCCAGCCGGCCGGGACGAGGGTCGTGGCGCTCATTTCATCGATGATGGCGGGGCCTGGGAGGCGCGTTGTGGGTCCGAGGTCGGCGCGGTCGTGGATGGGCGTGTCGGTCCAGCCGGTGTCGAAATGAACCCGGCGGCGGGATTTGGGTTGGGTGGTGCCGGTGGTGGGGGTGAAGCCGGGCGGCGGGCGGTCGATCAGGCCGACGGCCTTGAGGCGGCAGTTTACGACTTCGACCGCGCGATCGGGGATGGCGTAGCCGTACTCGCGCCGGTGGGCGTCGGCGAAGGCGGCGAGGAACGCGTCCTGGGGGGTTGGGGGCCGTTCATCCTTGGTGGTGGCGGCTACATCCTTGGTGGCCGGGCCTTCATCCTTGGTGG
>CANJSR010000101.1 GCA_947476855.1 Acetobacteraceae bacterium | reverse complement strand
GCCGCCGTGATCACCGCCGATGGGACCCGCTTCCGCTGCGCCGCCGCCGTGCTGACGACCGGCACCTTCCTGCGCGGCGTGATCCATATCGGCGAACAGCAGTTCCCGGCGGGGCGTGTGGGGGAGGCGCCGTCGATCGGGTTGGCCCGTACGCTGGACCGCCTCGGCCTGCCGCTGGGGCGGCTGAAGACCGGCACCCCCGCTCGGCTTGATCGCACGACCATCGACTGGGCCGGCTTGCAGGCCGATCCGGGGGATGCGGAGCCCGAGCCGTTCAGCACCCTGACGCGACGGATCAGCAATCGGCAGATCGAGTGCCGCGTCACCGCCACGACACCGGCCACGCACGCCATCATCCGCGCCAACCTGCATCGTTCGGCGGTCCATGTCGGCAATATCTCGGGCGTCGGGCCGCGCTATTGCCCCTCGATCGAGGACAAGGTCGTCCGCTTCGCCGACCGGGAGCACCACAACATCTTCCTGGAGCCGGAGGGGTTGGACGACGTCACCGTCTATCCGAACGGTATTTCCACCTCGTTGCCCGAGGCGGTGCAGCAGGCCCTCCTGGCCACCATTCCGGGTCTGGAAAAGGCGCGCATGATCCGACCGGGCTATGCGGTCGAGTATGACTATGTCGATCCCCGCGCACTGAGCCGTGGGCTGGAACTGCGCGCGCTGCCGGGCCTGTTCCTGGCGGGCCAGATCAACGGCACGACGGGGTATGAGGAAGCGGGCGCGCAGGGGTTGCTCGCCGGGGTCAACGCCGCGCGAGCGGCCGCCGGTTCGGCCTCGGTCTGGCTGGAACGCTCGGATGCCTATCTGGGTGTATTGACGGATGACCTGACGACGCAGGGTGTCAGCGAGCCATACCGGATGTTCACCTCCCGCGCCGAGTTCCGGCTGACCTTGCGGGCCGACAACGCCGACCTGCGCCTGACCCAGCGTGGGCTGGACTGGGGCTGTGTCGGCCCCGTCCGCGCCGCGGCCTTCCGCGCGCACCACACGGCGGTGACGGAGGCGCTGGCCCGCGCGCGGGCCGAAGGCGCGACTCCCGCCGACCTGGCCCGACGCGGGATCACCGTGCGGGCCGATGGGCGCTGGCGGTCCGTGCTGGACCTCGCCGGGCATGACGGCGTGACCTGGGGGATGCTGGCGGATCTGTACCCCTGGTTGCGTGACCTGCCAGCGGCTGCGGCCGAACAGGTTCGCACCGAGGCGCGCTATGCCGGCTATCTGCACCGGCAGGAGGCCGATATCCGCATCAGCCGGCGGGAGGAAGCGGTCGCGCTGGACGGCCTGTCCTTCTCGGACGTGGGTGGGCTGTCGAATGAACTCCGCGACAAGTTGTTGCGCGTGCGGCCCGAGACGCTCGCCGCGGCGAGCCGCATTCAGGGCATGACCCCCGCCGCGGTCGCCGCCATCGCCGCGCATGTCCGCAAGCACGCGGTCGGGCGGGTCTGATGGGCGGTCGACGCGCCGTGACGTAAGGAAGTGTAACAGCGAGGCGCTCGGGACCGACCCCTCTGGCCCCTCCCGTCGTGGTGGCCGAAGGGCCACCATCCACGATTTTCCCCTGTTCCCGCCAGCGAAGTCGTGGATGGCGGCCCTGCGGCCGCCACGACGGAAGTGGACCACCGCCAGGTCAAATCCCATCCCGCCGCGACCCCCCACCACCGGATGACGCGGTTTTAACCGTTCCGCCCAAGGAAAATTCATCTCGCGATCCTCATTGTCTGGACCAACGCGGACGAACCGGCCGCGACCTGGACAGAACAGAGGAAAACAGATGACGCAGCTTGCCACCCCCACCCAGTCCCGCTTCGGATGGCGCCGCGCGGCCCTCGTCGCCGTGCTTCTGGCGGGCACCTCGCTGGGTGGTTTCGCCGCCGTGAACGCGGCGAACGATCCGGCCGTGACCGCCGGCCAGCCGGTCAATCCCGCCATGGTGACCACGGCACGCACGTTGCCCGACTTCAGTGACCTCGTGACCCGGGTGAAGCCTGCGGTCGTTTCGATCACAACGAAGGTGAAGGTTTCCGCGGGCGAGATGCAGGGTCCGGCTCTGCCCTTCCCGTTCAACCAGATGGTGCCGGAAGGCCAGCGTGGCCCCCGCGTGACCGAAGGCCGGGGCTCGGGCTTCATCGTCAACGCGAATGGTACGATCGTTACCAACCATCACGTCGTGAAGGACGCCAGCACCGTCACCGTCACGCTGGACGACGGCCGGACGCTCCAGGCCAAGGTGATCGGACGCGATCCCCGCACCGACATCGCGGTCCTGCGGGTCGAGGCCGGCAAGCCGCTCCCGTATATCGAGTTGGGTCACTCCCGCGACGTGCGCCCGGGTGAGTGGGTCGTGGCGATGGGCAATCCGTTCGGCCTCGGCGGCACGGTCACGGCTGGGATCGTTTCGGCGGTGGGGCGTGACATCGGCTCGGGTCCGTATGACCAGTTCATCCAGATCGACGCGCCGATCAACCAGGGCAACTCCGGCGGCCCGCTGTTCACGCAGGATGGCAAGGTCATCGGCATGAACACGGCGATCCTGTCGCCGCATGGCGGCTCGGTCGGCATCGGCTTCGCGGTGCCCTCCGACATGATCGCGACCGTGTCCTCGCAGATCGCGCAGACCGGGCATGTGACCCGCGGCTTCGTGGGGGTCGAGGCGCAGGCCCTGACCGGCACCACCGCCAAGGCACTGGGCCTGGCCGAGAACGCGGGCGCCCTGCTGGCCGGCGTGCGTCCCAACGGCCCGGCGGCCAAGGCCGGATTGCAGGCGGGCGACGTGGTGCAGGCCATCAACGGCACGACGATCACGACGCCGCGTGATCTGGCGCTGACGGTGTCCGGCCTGAAGCCGGGCGAGGAAGCGAAGGTCCGGCTGCTGCGCGATGGCTCGACCAAGGACGTCAAGGTCACGATCGGCGACATGCCGAACGAACAGACGGCCGCCGCCGAACCCGCCGCCCAGCCCGCCCGCGCCCAGGTCGGCGTCGCGCTCGGCCCGCTGTCGCCCGAGGTCCGGGCACAGTTGGAAGTGCCCGAGGGCGTGAAGGGCGCGGTGATCCAGGGGGTCCGTCCGGGTTCGCCCGCGCAAATGGCCGGATTGCAGGCCGGTGACGTCATCCTCGGCGTCGGCGGCAAGGCGATCGAGAACCCGGCCGAGGCGGCGTCCGCGATCCGCGACGCGCTCTCCGGCAAGGAGCAGGCGGTGGCCCTGCGGATCATGCGCGACGGGGCATCCCGCTTCGTCGGCATCACCATGGACCAGTCGGGCGACCAGGCCGGCTGATCCTGGCGGAAGGGGTCCTCCGTCCCACGCGCCTGGCCCTTTCCGTCGCTTCCAGATCCCGTCCGGACCCTGTCCGGGCGGGATTTTCCGTCTGATTGACAGGCGAACCGGCCGGCGGGCAGGTTGCGGATCAATCGGACCCGCCAAGGGCCCGGACACGCAACCCCACAGGGAGGTCGGCATGCCGGAATCGATGACAGGACGTATGGCCGCGACGCGGCGCGACGTGATGAAGCTGGGTCTCGCGGCCGGGGTTGGCGCGACGGTGCCGGCCGTGGCGCGCGCGCAATCCGTCCCGAGCTATTACCCGGCCGAGTATGGGCAGATCATCGAGGCCTCGAAGAAGGAGAACAGCCTTCTGATCTACTCGGTCCTGGCGCAGTACAACTGGGCGCCGGTCATCGCCGGGTTCAACAAGATGTATCCGTGGATCAAGATTTCCACCCTCGACCTCGGGGCCGAGGAAGTGTTCCAGCGCTACTACGCTGACCGTGCCTCGGGCAGCCAGACCGGCGGGCTGTTGCTGACGCCAGCGGTCGAGACCTGGATGGACTTCGCCAAGCGCGGCAACCTGGTCGCCTACAACTCCCCCGAGACCGACAAGCTGCCGGCCTGGAGCCGGCCTCTTCCTGGTCTCTACACGGTGTCGGCCGATCCGCTGGTGATGTGCTACAACAAGCTGCTTCTGCCCGAGGGCAAGCGGCCGCGCGGCCTGAAGCACCTGGCCGAACTGGTTAAGGCCGATCCGGCGCTGTTCCGCAACGCGATCACGACCTACGACCCGCTGAACTCCACATCCGCGCGCGATCTGTTCCTGATCTATCAGCAGCGCTACGGCGACCAGGCCTGGGACTGGATGAACGCGGTGGGGCCGAGCCTGCGGCCGGAAGGATCGGCGGGGCCGATGCTGCAGAAGCTGGCGGCGGGTGAATACAAGGTCGCGTTCTTCGCCTCGGGCGTCGTGGTGTTCCCCCGCGCCCGCGACGCGGCGATGGGCAAGATCATGGAATGGAAGTTCATGGAGGACGGGCAGCCCTTGTGGGTCCGTCCGGTGGGCATCCCCAAGGACGGCAGCACACCCAATGCCGCGCGCCTGATGCTGGACTACATCGTCTCCCACGAAGGGCAGGCGGGTTTCGGCAAGGGCGGGCTGACCCCGTATCGTCCGGGCGTGAAGCAGGAGGAAGTGGCCAACTACACCCTGGAAACGATCGCGACCGCGGTGGGCGGGGAGAAGAACCTGATGGTCGTGGGCTTCGATCCGGATATCCGCAAGGACGCCGAGGCGTTTCCCGCCCGGTGGAAGCAGGCCCTGAAGCGCTGATCCATGGCCGCCAGCGGTTCCACCGTATCGGGATCGGCGTTCGACCGGAACGCCACGATCCAGTGGCTCGTCGCCGGCGTCACCCTGGTCATGGTGACGCTGCCGCTGATCCCGATCTTCTACCAGGCGTTCCTCGACAAGCCGCTTTACTACCCGGATGCGGCGCTGACGGTCGAGAACTTCACGACGCTGTTCGCGGAAGCGGAGTTCCGGACCGTCATCCTGAATACGATCTATTTCGCGACCATGATGACATTGGTCGCGCAGTCGATCGGCATCGGCTGCGCCATCCTGATCGGGCGCACCGATTTGCCCGGGCGCAGCGTGTTCGGGGAAATCCTGCTGTGGCCGCTGTTCATCTCCCATCTGGTGCTGGCGTTCGGCTGGTTCCTGATGTTCGGGCCCGCCGGCTACATCACCCTGGCGGTGCAGGGGGTGATCGGGACTCAGCCGTGGAACCTGTACAGCCTGACCGGGATGGCGGTGGTGGCGGGTCTGGCGCAGGCGCCGCTGGCCTATCTGTATTGCATTGCGTCGGCCAGTTCGGTGGACGCCTCGCTGGAGGACGCGGCCCGCAGCGCCGGGGCCGGCACCTGGACAGTGCTGTGGCGGATCACGTTGCCGCTGATGCGGCCGGCGATCATCTATGCCACGATCATGAACTTCGTCATTTCGCTGGAAATCCTCTCGATCCCGCTGGTCTTCGGCGGGCCGGCGCAGATCGAGGTGTTCACGACCTATCTATATAACCGGGTGTTCCGGACCTCGACCCCGGCCTATGGGCTGGTGGCGGCGGCGTCGTTCTTCATGCTGGCCCTGGTGATGGTGCTGATCGCGCTGCAAGGGCGGCTGATGAAGGATCGCGGCCGATTCGTCACCGTCGGCGGCAAGGCAACCCGCCCGAGGGCCTTTCCGCTCGGCAAATGGCGCTGGGTCGCGTTCGTGCTGATGACGCTGTACGTCGGCTTCGCGATCATCGCGGTGATCGGCGGGCTGGCGCTGCGGTCCGTGGTGTCGCTGCTGTCGCCATTGCTGCCGATCTGGGACCTGTTCACATGGGAGAACTATCAGATCATCGTCGAGTATCCGGTCTATCTGCGCTCGATCTTCAACACGATCCAGATTTCGATCGCGGCGGGGCTGATCGGGACGGCGTTCGTGGCGCTGGTCGTGCTGGTTTCGACACGGTCTCCGTTCCGGTGGTCGCGGCAGTTGGAATACATCGCGATGGCGCCACGGGCGGTGCCGGGGATCATCGCGGGCATCGGCATTCTTTATGCGGCGGCCATGTTCGGGCCTTTGGGCTGGTTGCGGAACACGATCTGGATTCTCGTGGCGGCCTATGTGATGCGCTACATCCCGGCCGGGTTCGGGGCGATCGCACCGGCCTTGGGGCAGATCAGCCAGGACCTGGACCGTGGCGCGCGGACGGTGGGGGCGGATTGGTGGCGGACGTCGCGGTCCATCATGCTGCCGCTGATCAAGCCGGCTTTGTTCTCCTGCTTCTCCCTGATCTTCATCCTGTGCTTCAAGGAATACGTGACCGCCGTGTTCCTGTTCGCCCCGGGCAGTGAGGTGATCGGCACGACCATGCTGCAATTCTGGCAGAACGGCGACAACGGCCCGGTCTCGGCCCTGGCGACGGTGCAGGTCGGGCTGACATTCCTGTTCGTCTATCTCGCCCGCCGTCTGTTTGGAGCACGCATCTATGGCTGAGTTGCGGGTCGAAGGCCTGGTCAAGACGTTCGGCTCGGTCCGCGCGGTCGACGATGTGACGTTCACCGTGGGCGATGGGGAGTTTCTCACGCTGCTGGGGCCGAGCGGATGCGGGAAATCGACGACTTTGTCGGCGATCGCGGGGTTGGATCGGTCGGACGAGGGGCGGATCATCCTGGGTGACCGGGTGTTCTTCGATGGGGCGAAGAACCTGTTCGTGCCGCCCGAGCGGCGGGAGATCGGGCTGGTGTTCCAGTCCTATGCCCTGTGGCCGCATATGACGGTGGCCGAGAACCTGGATTTCCCCCTGCGCCTGCGGAAGATGGCGAAGGCGGAGCGCGCGACGCGCGTGGCCGAGGCTCTGGCTTTGGTGGAGATGTCGGAATACGGCGCGCGCTACCCGTTCGCTTTGTCGGGGGGGCAGCAGCAGCGGGTCGCCCTGGCGCGGACGCTGGTCTATCGGCCGGCGTTGCTGCTGTTGGATGAGCCTCTGTCCAACCTGGACGCCAAGCTGCGGGAGAGGGCGCGAAGCTGGCTGCGGCATCTGACGCGGACGCTGAAGATGACGACCGTCTATGTGACTCATGACCAGAGCGAGGCGTTGGCGCTGAGCGACCGCATTGCCGTGATGAACGGCGGGAAGATCGCTCAGCTTGCCGATCCGCACACGGTCTATGATCGGCCGGCCGATCCGTTCGTGGCGGACTTCATCGGCAGCAGCAACTTCCTGCATGGGCGGGTGACGTCGGTCGAGGACGGGGCGGTGCGGATTGCGCTGAACGGGTTCGATGGGCTGGCGCCTTTGCTGGCGCCGACGCCTCGGGTGTTCAAGGCGGGCGATCCCGTGACGGTCGCGGTCCGGCCGGAGCGGATCAGGCTGGGTGGGGCGCCGGGTCAGACGAATGTCTATGCGGTGCGGGTCGACGAGAGCACGTTCCTCGGTGCCCGGAACCAGGTCGTGGTGCGGGTGGGGGCGCAGGAGTTCCGGATCGAGGTTGACCAGCCGCCTGCGGGGGAGACGGCTTCGGTGGAGATTCCGTCGGAGGCGTGCATTGTGTTTCCGGGGAAGGCTGGGGGTTAATACCAGCTGACCGTGGCGATGACCTTCGCGGCCTCCACCTCGTCATGCCGGGCGAAGGGGCGGCACCCACGATTTTCTCTAGTCCACAACAGAAAAATCGTGGATGGCGGGCCTTCGCCCGCCACGACGGGGGAGCGGCAACCGACGGTGGATGGGCGGGTGGAGGCGGTCGAACCCCCGTCGTCAGATCACATCCGCCGGGCGCAGCCAGCATAGTTCCGCGTCACCGGCTCGTTCCACCTGCAACGTCACGTGGCCAATCCCGAACCGTTCCTTCAATTCGCCGGCCAGCACGTGGGGACGGTGCTCGCCCTCTCCGTCCGTCAGAACCAGATGGGCGGTCAGCGCGGTCTCGGTCGTGCTGAGGCCCCAGATGTGCAGGTCATGCACCTCGATCACGCCGGGCAGGGCGACGAGCCAGTCATGCACCTCGGTTTCGCGCACCCGTTGCGGCACGGCATCCATCGCGAGGTCCACAGATTCCCGCAGCAGACCCCAGGTGCCGATCACGATCACGGCCATGACGATCAGGCTGGTCAGCGGATCGATCCAGGCCAGCCCGGTCAGCCCGATGGCGAAGGCCGAGATCACGACGCCGAGGGACACCGCGGCATCGGCACCCAGATGCAGGAACTGGGCGCGGATGTTCAGATCGCCCTCTCGCCCGCGCATGAACAGCAGGGCGGTTCCGCCGTTGATGAGGATGCCGATGGCCGCAACCGCCATGACCATGCCGGTCTCGACAGGCTGCGGGGCGAACAGACGCTCGACCGCTTCCAACCCGATCGCGCCCACGCCAATCAGCAGAATGACCGCGTTGGTCAGGGACGCGAGGATGGAACTGCGGCCCCAGCCATAGGTCCGGCGTGCTGTCGGCGGACGGCGGGAGAGCCAGACCGCGCCCCAGCCCAACAGCAGGGACGCGACGTCGCCCAAATTGTGGATGGCGTCGGCAATCAGGGCCACGGAATTGGCCATCAGGCCGGCAATGACCTCGGCGATCACGAAGGCGAGGTTGACCCCCGCCGCGATCGCGAAGGCGCGGTCGACGTGGTCGGGGATCGGGTGGTGATGGCCCCCATGGGCGTGCCCATGCCCGTGGGAATGTCCGTGGGCGTGCCCGTGGTCGTGATCATGTGCCATGACGGCAGGTTATGCCACGCGAGGCCGGAAAATCTAATCAAACAGATGGCAGTATATCTGTCGGTCCCCGACCGGGCGCAGCGTCGGGACGTCGGTCGAACAGCGCGGCATCGCCATCGGGCAACGCGGGTGGAAATGGCACCCCGCTGGGGGCCGCAACGGGCTTGGTACTTCGCCTTGCAGAATGATTTCCTCCCGCCGGTCATCGGGGTGGTTCGGCAGCGCGGCCGAGAACAAGGCCTGCGTGTAGGGATGCCGCGGGTCCTGGGCCAGCGCGATCGCCGGCCCGCTTTCGACGATCTTGCCCAGATACATGACGATGATCTGGTGGCTCATATGTGCGACCGCGGCCAGGTCGTGGGCGATGAACAAATAGGACACGCCCAGCCGGTCCTGCAGGTCGGTCAGCAGGTTCAGTATCTGCGCGCGTATCGACACGTCCAGCGCCGAAACCGGTTCGTCCAGCACGATGAGGCGCGGTGAGAGCGACAGGGCGCGGGCGATGGCGATGCGCTGGCGCTGGCCGCCCGAGAACTCATGCGGGAACAGATCGGCCGACCGCGCGGGCAGACCGACGAGGTCCAGCAGTTCCAGCACCCGCGCGCGCACGGTGGCGGCCGGCAAATCCTCATGCGTGATCAGGGGTTCGGAGATGATCGCGCCGATCCGCATGCGGGGATTGAGCGAGGCATAGGGGTCCTGGAACACCGCCTGGACGGAGCGGCGGTAATGCCGCCTGCCGGCGGTGTCCATGGTTTGCAGGTCCTTGCCGTCGAAGCGCATCGTGCCGCCGGTCGGGTCTTCCAACCCCAGCACCAGCTTGGCCGTGGTGGTCTTGCCGCAGCCGGATTCGCCGACGACGCCCAGGGTTTCCCCTTCCGCGACCGTGAAGGAAATCCCGTCGACCGCGCGCACGACGGCGCCGTTGCCGGAGAAGATGCCACGACGGGTGGAGAAATGCTTGCTGACAGCGGCGGCTTCCAGAACGGGCATCACGCGGCTCCCCTCGTTGCAACTGGAATGGCCTGCTCCTCGACCAGCCAGCAGCGGGCGGTGCGGCCGGGTGCGACATCCATGACGGGCGGCGCTTCCCGACGGCAGCGGTCGAAGGCGCTGGGGCAGCGGTTGGCGAAGGCGCAGCCCGGGGGCAGGGTGGACGGATCGGGCGGCTGACCCTCGATCGCCGTCAGCCGTTCGCGCGCCTGCGTCATCCGCGGGATCGAGCGGAGCAGGGCGGCGGTATAGGGATGGGCCGGGTGGTTGAAGACATCCGACACCGGCCCGGTTTCCACGATGCGGCCCGCGTACATCACCGCAAGCTGGTCGCACATCCGCGCCACGATCCCGAGGTTATGGGTGATGAAGATCAGCCCGAGATTGTGTTCGGCCTGGAGATCGCGCAGCAGCTTGAGGTACTGCGCCTGAATCGTCAGATCCAGGCTGGTGGTCGGCTCATCCGCGATCAGCAGGCGCGGTTCGCACGATATGCCGATCGCGCCGACGATGCGCTGGCGCATGCCGCCGGACATTTCGTGCGGGTATTGTTTCACCCGCGTCTCGGGTGAGGGGATGCGGACGGCCTTCAGCAGCCCGATCGCGCGTTCCCAGGCGGAGCGGCGGCTCGCCCCTTCGTGCAGGCGCAGCGGTTCGCCCACCTGGTCGCCGATGGTGAACAGCGGGTTCAGGGAGGCCATTGGGTCCTGCAGGATCATCGCGATACGCTTGCCGCGGATGTGGCGCATCTCATCATCGGATTTCGGAACCAGATCCTCTCCGTTCAGCAGCAACCGCCCGTTCGTGATCCGCGCGGCGGGGGGCAGGACGCGCATCATCGACAGCGCGAGCGTGCTTTTGCCCGAACCCGACTCGCCGACGATGCCCAGGGTTTCGCCGGCGCGCAGTGACAGCGACACGTCATCGACCGCGCGCACGACGCGGCTGCCGCCCTGGGAGATGTAGTGGGTGGAGAGATTCCGCAGTTCCAGCAATGGGGATTCGTCCATCGTCGTGCCCCCTCGCCTAAAGCTGCCGCAACTGCGGATCGAGTTTCACCCGCAACCAGTCACCCATCAGGTTGGACGCGAGCACGAGCAGCATGATGCAGAACCCGGGCATTACCGTGAGCCACCAGTAGCCGACCATCAGCCCCTGCTTGCCGTCCGACAGCATCACCCCCCAGGCCGGCTTGGGTGGTGGCACGCCGACGCCGAGGAAGGACAATGACGCCTCCGTCACAATGACAATGCCAAGCATGAGCGTGGCGAGGACGATGGCGGAGTTGATGACATTTGGAAGGATATGGCGTCGCATGATGGTCCATTTGGAGCAACCGGCGACGATGGCGAGGCGGACGAACTCCCGCTCCTTCAACGACAGCACCTCGCCGCGGACGACGCGGGCGTAGCGGGTCCAGTAGACGGCGCCGAGGATGATGACGATGTTCATCTCCGACGGACCGACGATGGCGGCGAGGAAGATCGCGAAGGTCAGGGCCGGCAAAGCGAGCCAGGTATCGGTCAGGCGCATCACCACCTGGTCCACCCAGCCGCCGAGATAGCCGGAGATGATGCCCATCGTGGTGCCGATCGCGCCGGCCACCAGCACCGCGGTGAAGCCGACGACAAGGGAGACGCGGGCGCCGAAGATCAGCCGTGACAGGACGTCGCGGCCGAGGTGATCGGTGCCGAAGGGATGGGTCATGACGCCGCCCGCCTGCCAGAACGGCGGCAGGAAGCGTGATGTCAGGCTGCCCACCTGCGGGTCGTGCGGGGCGAGGAAATCCGCGAAGACCGCGACGAACACCACCGTCACCAGGATCGTGGTTGGAATGATCGGCAGGTCGCGCAGGCGGAAATAGCGGGTGGGCGTGGTCGGCACCGCGGCCGGATCGGTTGTCGCGCTCATGGCCGTTATTTCTCCAGCCGGATACGAGGGTCGATGATCGCGTAGATGATGTCGACGAGCAGGTTGACGACGACGATCATCGCGCCGCCGATCAGGACGACGCCCTGTACGACGGGGAAGTCCCGGAAGCTGACGCCCTCGTACAGCAGCCGCCCGATGCCGGGCCATGCGAAGACCGTTTCGACCACGACCGCGACGTTGATCATGTTGATCAGGTTGATGCCGGCCAGCGTCACCACCGGGATCAGCGCGTTCTTGAAGGCGTGCTTGGCGATGACGCGGGTTTCGGACAGGCCCTTGAGGCGCGCGAGCTTGATATACTCCGAGCCCATGACTTCAAGCATCGATGATCGCGTCAGCCGCATATGGGCCGCGGCGAAGTACCAGCCCAGCGCAAAGGCGGGCATCAGCAGATGCAGGATGCCGCCCGATCCTGACGACGGCAACCATTCCAGGTAGACCGAGAACAGCAGGATCATCAGCAGGCCGACCAGGAATGACGGCAGCGAAAGCCCCAGCAGCGCGAACAATTTTCCCGCGTTGTCCCAGAATTTCCCGACCTTCACCGCCGCCAGGATACCGGACGGAATGCCCAGCAGCAGGGAGAACGCCATGGCCGATACAGCCAGGATCAGGGAGTTCGGCAGTCGTGACAGATACAGATCGAGCACCGGGGTCTGGTAGTAGAACGAATCCCCAAGGTCGCCGCGCAGCAGGCTGCCCATGAACACGCCGTACTGGATCCATAGCGGCTGATCGAGGCCGAATTTCGCCTGGATCGCGGCGATGTCTTCCTCACTCGCGCCAGGCTCGGTCAGCAGCGCTGTCGGATCGCCTGTCAAACGAATGAACAGGAAGATCGTCAGCGACAGCAATATCAATGACAGCAGCGAATAGCCAGCACGCCTGGCGATATAGTGCTTCACGCTCCCCTCGCCCCTTTGTCTTGTTTGCGCCGTCGGAGGTCGGCGGGTTGGCCAGGGCCGTCCCGCTGCCTAAAATCGCCGGCCGTTATCCGTTCAGCTGCCCTTGAGGGCCATGTCCTCGTACGGTCCGGTATAGACGTAGGTCTTCACGAGACCGATCCCTGCCTCGGCTACACGGGGGCCAGCGACGTTCAGGAACGCGAGCTGCCAGAGGTTCACGAACATGTGCTTCTCGTAGACCAGCTTCTGCATCTGTTCGAGCAGGGCGGCGCGCTTGGCCGTGTCGATCTCGGTCAACTGTTTCGGATACAGCGCGTCGATATCGTCG
>CANJSR010000100.1 GCA_947476855.1 Acetobacteraceae bacterium | reverse complement strand
TGCACAAGGAGCTTGAGGAAGCCGCCTGGGTCTGCGGGCGCGGCATGCTGGGCACGATCGGCACCATCGTCCTGCCGCTGGCACGCCCCGGCGTCGTCGCCGGCATGACCCTGCTGTTCATCCTGGCGATCCGCGAACTCGGGTCGTCGCTGTTCCTGTATTCCAGCGGCACGATGGTCATGGCCGTGCAGCTTCTGGGCTATTATGAGGGCGGCAATATCGGCATCACCGCGGCGTTCAGCCTGGTGCAGATGGTGCTGCTCGCCGTGCTGATCACCTTCACCAACTGGCTCTCCCGCGGCGCGGCCGAGGGGGGAGTCGTCAAGACCGGCTGAACGCCTCTCCGCCGCCACGCATGACGACCCATGGCTACCGATTGCAAGGACACCTGACCGCATGATGACCCTGAACCGCCGCCACGCGCTGGGATCACTCGCCGCGCTGACCCTGATCGCCAAGTACGGCCCCGCCCGCGCGGCGAAGCCGTTCCAGGCACCCGCCGCGCTGGTGGACGCGGCGAAGAAGGAAGGCGAACTGATCCTCTACACCGCCGCCTTCCCCGAGGTGATGCAGGACACGATCACCCTGTTCAACAAGCGCTTTTCGGGCATCAAGGTCCGCATGGTCCGCGCCTCCGGCGGCCAGCTGATTACCCGCGTCCGCACGGAAGCCTCCCAGAACAAGCTGGAAGCCGACATCCTCGATCATTCCGACCGCGCGCAGGTGAAGTCGCTCGAGGAATTGTTCGCCGACTACGCCCCGCCCAACGCGGCCGACTATATGCCGCAGACCCTGGTGTCCCCGAAGATCTGGCCGACCATCACGCCGGCCTGGTCGATCGCCTGGAACACCGAGCTTGTGAAGAACCCGCCCAAGACCTGGTGGGACCTGACCAAGCCGGAATACGGCGATGGCAAGATCGGCCAGGTGATCGCGCCGTCCGGCGGCACGACCTGGACGCGGGCGATGTTCGAACGCCAGGTGCTGGGTGAGGACTACTGGCCGAAGCTGGCGGCGAACAAGACCAAGCTGTACCCCTCCGGCGCGCCCTTGTCGGACGCCGTGGTGCGCGGGGAAATCCTGATCGCGCCGCTGATCTTCAACATCGTCTATCCGAAGAAGGTCGCCGGCGCCCCGATCGACGCGATCTACCCCAAGGAAGGCGTGCCGATCATTCCCTATGGCAGCGCCATCCCGAAATCCGCCCGCCATCCCAACGCCGCTCGGCTGTGGATGGACTGGATGCTGTCGGACGAGGGCCAGGAACACTCCCTGCGCGACCAGGGCAACATGACCTCGCTGAAGAACCCGCCGATCCCGCCGCCGGGCTTCGACCCCAAGGTCGACAAGCTGTGGACGCCCGACGCCAAGCAGTTCGAGTCGCTCCACGCCGCCTGGCTGGAAGACTGGAACAAGGCCTTCGGATACCGCCAGTAACATGTCCTCCGAACTTCGCGTCGAGCAGCTTCGCAAGGTCTTCACCACCGGCCGCCCGCCGATGCAGAAGGCCGCCGTCGACGATGTCTCCTTCACCATCGCCGCCGGCGAGATCGTTGTCCTGCTGGGGCCATCCGGCTGCGGCAAGACGACGACGCTCCGCTGCGTCGCGGGGCTGGAGCATCCGACCTCGGGCCGCATCGTCATCGGCGGGACGATGTACACCGACCCCGAGGCCGGGGTGCTGGTGCCGCCGCGCAGCCGCAACCTGGGCATGGTGTTCCAGTCCTATGCCGTCTGGCCGCACATGACCGTGCGCCAGAACGTCGCCTATCCGCTGAAGGCGCGCGGTACGACGCGGGAGGCGATGAACAAGGCGGTCGAGGAAGCCCTCGATCTGGTCGAACTGCGAAGCTACGCCGACCGCCCGGTCACGCAGCTTTCGGGCGGGCAGATGCAGCGCGTCGCACTCGCCCGGTCGATGGTCTACCAGCCGCAGATCCTGCTTCTGGATGAGCCGCTGTCGAACCTCGACGCCCAGCTTCGCCTGCGCCTGCGTGACGACCTGCGCCGGATCATCAAGCGGGTCGGACTGACGGCGCTGTACGTCACCCATGACCAGGCCGAGGCCGTGGTTCTCGGCGATCGCATCGGCGTCATGCGCGATGGCAAGATGCGCCAACTCGACACGCCGACGGAAATCTACAACCGGCCGGCGGACCTGTTCGTCGCCGGGTTCTCGGGCGCGTCGAACGTGATCGAGGGGCGGGTTGCCACGCGGCGGGGCGACCAGGGATCGATCACCCTCTCGACCGGAGAGACGCTGGTGGCTCGCCTCGGCGCCGGGGTGAACGAAGGCGATCCGGTGAAGATCGCGCTGCGGCCGGACAACGTCGACCTCGCCCCGGTGGGGGAGGGGGTCAATCGTTTCAAGGCGCATGTCCGCTCCCGCCACTACCAGGGCAGCCAGACGGTGTACGAACTCGACCTGGCCGGCACGACGATCGAGGCGCTGGAGGTCGGCAGCAACGCCAGCCACCAGGAGGCAACCGACATCCTGGTCGCCCTGCCGCCCGACCTGTGCTGGGCCTATCCGGCGTCGTCGGACTGACCGCGCACCCCGTTCGGCGGCGCCGAACGGGACGCTTCCGGCCAAGCGCTTGAAGCCGCACCTGAATTCCTGAAACAGAGATGTCCGGCGACATCGCGCGCAAATAGCGCGGTAGATCGCCGGATTCCCGCAGACGCGCGGTTGACCCGGCGTGACGAGTGGCGCAAGAAATTTCCCTCGTTGGCCGGTCCAGGGAACGTCGCGCATATGGAACCATTGCTGCGCCTCAGTCACGCCATTGACGTGATGAACGAAAGAATTGGCCGAATATGCGACTGGCTTGTCCTGTGGGCCTGCGTCGTCAGCGCGGCGAACGCAATGATCCGGTATGCCTACGACATCAGCTCCAATTCCTGGCTGGAGCTGCAATGGTACATGTTCGCCGTCATTGTCATGATGGGCGCGTCCTACACCCTGAAGAAGAATGAGCATGTGCGCGTCGACATCTGCTACATGCTGATGTCGCCACGCCAGCAGCTCTGGGTTGATGTGCTGGGCATCATCTTCTTCCTGCTGCCCGCCTGCGTCATCATCGGCTGGCTGAGCTGGCCGTTCTTCATGCAGTCGGTCAATACGCTCGAAGCATCGTCCAACGCCGGCGGACTGATCCGCTGGCCGATCAAATTCGTTCTTCCGCTGGGCTTCTTCCTGCTGACGCTGCAGGGCCTGTCGGAGCTGATCAAACGGGTTGCCTCCCTGGCCGGCCATTCGATACCCGACCTTGAAGCGCACTACGAAAGGCCGGTGCAATGATCCCGTTGGAGTGGATGCCGCCGCTGATGTTCTGCGGCCTGGTCGTGTTCATGCTGATCGGCTTCCCCGTCAGCTTCTCGCTGGCCGCGGTCGGGCTGTTCTTCGGGTTCATCTCGATCGAGCACGGGTTCTTCACCTTCGATTTCCTCCAGGCCATCCCGGGCCGGATATTCGGCTCGATCCTGTCGAACGAACTGCTGCTGGCGATCCCGTTCTTTACCTTCATGGGATCGATCCTGGAAAAATGCGGCCTGGCCGAGGACATGCTCGATTCGATGGGGCAGTTGTTCGGCCCGATCCGTGGTGGCCTCGGCTATTCGGTCATCATCGTGGGATTCATCCTCGGCGCCATCACCGGCACCGTGGCGGCGCAGGTCATCGCCATGGCGTTGATCACCATGCCCATCATGATGCGCTATAAATACGATATGCGTTACGCGACCGGCGTGCTGGCCGCGTCGGGAACGATCACCCAGCTTGTCCCGCCCTCGCTCGTCCTCGTCGTCCTCGCCGATCAGCTCGGCCGTTCCGTGGGCGACATGTATCTCGGCGCCTGGGGGCCCTCGCTGATCCAGATCGCGCTGTTCGCCGCCTATACCTTCTATCTGTCGATCGTCCGGCCAGAAGCGGTGCCCCCGGTGCCGCGGACGCTGCATGGCAGGGCGCTGATCATCAAGTGCATGTGGGGCATCATCCCCGCCGCGGTGCTGATCTTCCTGGTCCTCGGCACCATCATGATGGGCCTGGCCACCCCGACCGAGGCCGGGGCCATGGGGGCGATCGGCGCCATCGTGCTGGCGGTCGTGCGCAACTCCGAGCTTTCGAACACCGACAAGGTGGTCTTCGGCAGCGGGTTCGCCGCGGCCCTGATCGGCACCGCGATCGGCGCTGTCGCCTTCAAGTCGGTCGCCTTCAAGATCGCCTTCACGGTCACGTTCCTGTCGATCATCTGGCTGTGCTGGTGCGCCTGGCAGGACCAGCGGCAGCGCGGCCTGATCAAGCAGGCCTTCGAATCGACGATGCGCCTGACCTCGATGGTGGCCTTCATCGTCGTGGGCGCGACCTGCTTTTCCGTCACCTTCGCGGGCGTGGACGGCAATCTTTGGGTCGAACATCTGCTGACGGGACTGCCCGGCGGAGTCTGGGGGTTCCTGGTCGTCGTCAACCTGTTCGTGTTCTTCCTGGCCTTCTTCCTCGACTTCTTCGAGATCGCGTTCATCATCATCCCGATGCTCGCCCCCGTCGCGCAGAAGCTGCTGGCCCCGGTCGTCGGCGCGGACGCCGCCCTGATCTGGTTCGGCGTGATGCTGTGCGTGAACATGCAGACGTCCTTCATGCATCCGCCCTTCGGCTTCGCGTTGTTCTACCTCCGCAGCGTCACGCCCAAGGAAATCCCAAGCTCCACCATCTACTGGGGCTCCATCCCCTGGGTGCTGCTGCAGATCGTCATGGTCGGGCTGGTGATTGCCTTCCCGATCCTGGTCACCGGGCTTCTGGATGCGCCATCCACCGTTGATCCCAACACCATCAAGATCGAAATCCAGGCCCCCGACGATCCAGAGGTGCCGGAGCCGATCATCATGCCGGGGCAGCGGACGAACTGATCGTCCGTTGCCCCAACGAAAAAGGCCCCGTCCTTCCCAGGACGGGGCCTTTCCTTTTGTGGTCCGGTGCGGTCAGCGGCCGCGGGCGGACATCGCGAAGTTGAAGCTGTCGAAGTTGTATTCCGCGACCCGGAACCACAGGTTCTGGTCCGCGCGGAACGCCGACAGGTTGTCGAGGATCTTCTTGAAGCCAGGGTTCTTGGCCGCGACCTCGTCATAGTATTTCCAGGTCGCGTCGAAGCAGGCTTCCATCACCGGGCGCGGGAAGGCCTTCAGCACCGTTCCGCCCGCGACCAGCCGTTTCAGCGCCGCCGGGTTGCCGGCGTCGTATCGGGAAACCATCCACTGGCACACCGCGCCGGACGCGGTTTCCACCATCTTCTTGTAGGACGGGGGCAGGGCTTCCCAGGCCTTCTGGCCGATATAGAGCGAGCCCCAGGACGCGCCTTCCCACCAGCCAGGGTAGTAATAATACTTGGCGACCTTCTGAAAGCCGAGCTTTTCGTCGTCGTAGGGGCCGACCCATTCGGTGGCGTCGATCGTGCCTTTTTCCAGCGCCGGATAGATGTCACCGGCCGCGATCTGCTGCGGCACGACGCCCATGTTGGACAGGATCTGGCCCGCGAAGCCGCCGACCCGGAACTTCAGGCCCTTGAGGTCCTCGACCGTATTGATCTCTTTCCGGAACCAACCGCCCATCTGGGCGCCGGTGCCACCGAAGGAGAAGCTGGTGATGCCGTAGGGCTTGTAGAATTCCTGGATCAGGTCATGCCCGCCGGCGTTGAGCCAGGCCATGTACTGGCGCTGGTTCATGCTGAACGGCAACCCCGTCTCGAAGACGAAGGACGGGTCCTTGCCGAAGTAGTAATAGGCGGCGGTCTGTCCGCATTCCACCGTGCCGTTCTGCACTGCGTCCGCGACCTGGAGACCGGGGACGATCTCTCCCGCCGCGAAAGTGCGGATCTGGAACTTGCCGTCCGACATCTCGCCCACCAGCTTGGCGAACATTTCCGCGCCGCCCCACAGCAGGTCGAGCGACTTCGGAAAGCTGGACGTCAGGCGCCATTTCACTTCCGGGTTGGATTGCGCGATGGCGGGCGCGGCGAGGGCCGCGGCGGCAACGACGCCGGCGCCGGTGCCGGCAACGAATTTACGACGATCCATGATTTCTCCCTGTCGCCCAAACCCATTTATCGCGGGTCCGGACCTGAGTGGCCACCGACACGATATGCAGTCTTCAATTCGGAACCCGGTTCCGAATATTCAAAGCGCCGCCATTTTGCGCGATCCGTTTCTGTCTGCCGACCGCGCGGCGGGAGGATCAGCGATCCCGTTTCGCCTGTCAATTGATCGATATGAGCCGGCGGTTGGCGTGTGCATCCAACGGCCGTGACCGTAATCTTCGGGTGACGGCGGGCACGATTGCCTTCAGTCTGGGCAGCAGCGTGAACACGGGAGAATTCCATGGCGGACCTGGCGGGAAAAGCGGCATTGGTCACCGGCGCCCAGCAGGGCATTGGGGCGGCAATCGCGATCGCCTTGGCGCAGGCGGGCGCGGATGTTGCAATCAACTACCTCGATGGCCTGGCGGACGCCGAGGCGGTGGCCGCCGCCGTCCGCGCGACCGGCCAGCGCGCCTTGCTGGTGCCGGGCGACGTCTCCAGCCCCGGCGGCCCCGCGGCGCTGGTCGACGCGACCGTGGCCGCGTTCGGCAAGATCGACATCCTGGTGAACAACGCCGGCGTTTTCCCGCGCGTGCCGTTCCTGGAGATGAAGGAATCCGACTGGGACTTCGTCCATTCCATCAACCTGAAGGCGACCTGCTTCTGCGCGCAG
The DNA here is from genome assembly GCA_947476855.1 of Acetobacteraceae bacterium. The sequence continues at coordinate 5,980 of CANJSR010000100.1, read as the reverse complement.
GCGGCCGCGCGGTCGATGGTGGCGGCCGGCATCCAGGGCTCCATCGTCAGCCTGGCGTCGTCTGCGATCTTCGGGGCGTCGCCGCGCGGGGCGCATTACGCGGCGAGCAAGGGCGGCGTCGTGTCCCTGACCCGGGCGATGGCCACCGAACTGGCGCCGCACCGCATCCGGGTCAACGCGATCGCGCCCGGCCTGACCGACACCGCCCAGCCCCGCTATGGCGCGACCGAGGAGGAATTGCTGGCCCGCGCCGCCACCATGCCGCTCGGCCGGATGGGCCGGCCCGAGGACATCGCCCATGTCGCCGTGTTCCTGGCGTCGGAGAAGGCGGCGTTCATGACGGGCCAGGTCGTCCATGCCAATGGCGGGATCTTCATGGCGTCCTGACGCAGGCTCGTTTTTCGGGATGGCCCCGCCGATCTCTCGGCGGGGTTCCACGATCGCGGTGGCGCAAGATCATCGCGATCCACGGCGTCACGGTCCCCGGATGACGATCAGGGCCTTCGTCTGGCGGAGCGCCTGGACTGGTGCGATGCCGGCAAGGGCAAGCAGGCCGACCGTAACGAACTTCATGAGGCACATGCCGCAGTGCGCTCCCATGACCGGGACGTGGCGACGCGGCGCGATTTCAACTGAAATGAAAGATCCCACGGCCTTCTCTACCCCGACCATGACGCCACCTTATCCCGGGCCTGGCACACGGCCAGGGAGGGAATCGGCTTTCTTCGACGGCTGGCCTCGATCTTGCTTGGAAGGGCAGGCGGATTCGCCGTTTCTGGAGCCAGCCAAGCATGCGCATCGATCAAAGCCGTCTCTGGTCCGATCTCATGACCCTGGGGGCCATCGGCGCCCTGCCGCTGGGCGGCAATGACCGGATGGCCCTGACCGACGCCGATCGGGACGGCCGATCCCTGTTCCGGCTGTGGTGCGAGCAGGAAGGCCTCGCGGTCACCACCGATGGCATGGGCAACATGTTCGCCCGCCGGGAAGGCACCGACCCATCCCTGCCGCCCGTGCTGGCGGGCAGCCATCTCGACACCCAGTCCCCCGGCGGTAAATTCGACGGCCCGCTTGGCGTGCTGGGCGCGCTGGCGGCCGTGCGGGCGCTGAACGCGGCAGGCCGGACCACGAAGCGGTCGATCGAGGTCGTGAACTGGACGAATGAGGAAGGCGCTCGCTTCATGCCCGGCCTGATGGGGTCAGCGGTGTTCGCCGACGCCATGCCGCTCGAAACCGCCTATGCGTCCGTCGATCGCGGCGGGCGTGTCTTCGGAGAGGAACTGGCCCGCATTCGAAACAAAGGCCCGGTCCCGGTCGGTGGCCGCCCCGTCGATGCCTATTTCGAGTTGCACATCGAACAGGGCCCGCTGCTCGAGGAAATGGGCATCACGATCGGCGCGGTGACACACAGTCACTACTCCCTGATGGCCGACATCACCTGCCACGGCGAAAACGCCCACATCCAGAGCATGCCCATGCTCGGCCGCCGCAACGCGCTGGTCGGCGCGGCCCGCCTGATCGCCGAGATCGACCGCGTCGGCCGTGCCCATGCGCCGGCTGGATCGGCGAGCGCGGTGACCATGGACCTGTGGCCCAACAACCGTATCAACATCCCCCATCGCGCGGTGTTCGGCTACGGCCTGATCCACCCCGACAAGGAAGGGCTGGCGTCGATGGAAGCTGCGATTGAGGCGGCGGCGGCGGTGATCGCCACCGAAACCGGCCTGACATTCGAAACCACCTTCCAGCGCCGCCGCGATCCGGTCTTCTTCACCGAGGAACTGATCGCCCTGACCGAGACGGTGGCCAAGGACCTGGACCTGAGCGTGACTCGCATGCTGACACGGCCGGGCCACGACGCGTTCAACATGCTGCGGGTCTGCCCGACCGCGCTGGTGTTCGTGCCCTGCCGGGGTGGCATATCCCACAACGAGCTGGAATTCTGCGAGCCGGAGCACTGCGCCGCTGGCGCCGATGTGCTGTTGCATGCCTTGATCCAGCGCGCCGATCGATAACCGAGAGTCCTTTCAGGAGTTCCCCATGACGCGTCCCCGCATTCTTCTGTCGCAGGGGCCGGGCACTCTGCCTGGCCAGGGCAAGGACCGACTTGACTACACCAGCTACAACGTGCGCCTCAGCGGCAAGCCGCCGCTCAACGGGCGCCAGATGGTCGCTGCCCTGCCGGAGATCAACGACATCGCGGACATCGTCTACGATGACGAAGGTCCGCACCCGCAGGGCACGCATGACGAAATCCTGAAGCTCGCGCAGTTCATGGACCGGGCGGCGGCGCGGGACGACATCGACGGGATGGTCTGGGTCCAGGGCACGAACACGCTGGAGGAGACCGCGTATTTCCTGCACCTGACGGTCCGGACGCGGAAGCCGGTTGTGGTTGTGGGCGCGCAACGTCCGTTCACGGCGCTGAGCACCGACGCGCATCTGAATCTGCTGAACGCGGTGCGCGTCGCCGCCTGCCCGGACGCGGCCGGCATGGGCGTGCTGACCGTCACGAACAGTGAGATCATTTCGGCGCGCGACGTGACGAAGACCTCCACTTACCAGGTGCAGACATTCCGCGGCCGCGACCTCGGTGTGCTCGGCTATGCCGATCCGGACCGTATCGTCATCTATCATGCCGTCCGGCGGCGGCACACGTTCGACACGGAGTTCGATATCCAGTCGGTGGAACGCCTGCCGATGGTGGAGGTGATCTATCCCCATACCGGCTCCAACGCCGGCCTGGCCCGCGCGGCGGTCGACCTGGGTGCCAAGGGCCTGGTCTTCGCCGGTGTCGGCGCCGGTGCCCTCGGCGCCTTTGTCGAACCGGTGAAGACGCTGGTGGCGGAGGGCATCACGGTGGTGCGCTCTGCTAGGGTTGGCGAGGGCCGTGTCCTGGTCGGCGGCAACAATCATGAGGAAAACACGATCGCCGCCGACAATCTCAATCCGCAGAAGGCGGCGGTCCTGCTGGCGATCGCGCTGGCCCATACCAGCGATACGACCGCCTTGCAGCGCATCTTCGACGAATACTGATCACCCGACGGAGGTGATCGCCGGCCAGTCCACCGCCTGCTGGTAGGCATGGGCGACGCGGAGCAGAAGCCCGTCCTCCAGATAGCGGCCGATCAGTTGCAGGCTGATCGGCATCCCGCTGACCTTGCCGCAGGGCACCGCGAGGGCAGGGTGGCCGGTGTAGTTCGTCGGGATCGTGTTGGCCGCGGTCCCCATCAGCATCCAGTTGCGGCGCAGGTTCATGTCGATCGCCGCCAGCGGGTCCGCCGGGATCGCGTCTGGATAGGGTGCGATGATCCGCGCGGTGGGTAGGGCCAGGACGTCGACCTCGGTCAGGGCCTTGTCGAAGGCGGCGACGAAGCCGGCGCGGACATTGTGCGCCTTGGCATAGACCCCGCCGTTGAAGTTCTGGCGCGACAGCAGCCCGGTCAGCAGGTTCAGCTTGGAACGCGGCGGCATCAGGTCGGCGTGCTGCGCCCACATCCGGCTGATCGCGGTGATCACCGAGGCCGGGTAATAGGTTTTCGCCCCCGTGCCGAAGAAACCGGTCTGGTACAGCGCCAGCCCGCCCTCGAACACCAGGCCGGCATAGGCGGCGGAAATTTCCTGGTGCGCGGGCAGGGAGATGCGGCGGACCTCGGCCCCCATCTTCTCCAGCGTCGCGATGGCGGCCATCACACCGGCGGCCACGTCCGGTTCGATCGGTTCGGCGAAGCCTTCCTCCAGGATACCGATGCGGAGCCCCTTCACGCCGCCATCGAGGCCGGAGAGCACGTCGATCCCGTCCGGAATGCCACGCCGCTGCCTGGGGTCAAGGTCGTCATAGCCGGCCACCGCCTGCAAGGCGCGGGCGACATTCTCCACATCGCGGGCCATGGGACCGACATGGTCGACGCTCTGTTCAAAGGCGAAGCCGGCGCCGAAGTGGGAGACCAGGCCGAATGTGGGCTTCAGCCCGACCACGCCGCAATAGGCCGCGGGCAACCGGATGGAGCCGCCCTGGTCACCGCCGAAGGAGATATCGACCTCCCCCGCCGCCAAAGCGGCGCCGCTGCCGGAGGAGGAACCTCCGGTCATGCGCTCCGGGTCGTGCGGGTTGAGCGGGCGGCCATAGTCGCCGTTGAACCCGTTCATCATGTGCTTGCCGACCACCCTTCCGCCGGCCTCCAGCACCTTGGTGACGATGGTCGCGTCGGTGTCCGGCACGAAGCCTTCCATGGCCTGGGAGGTGAACACCTGCGGGATGCCGGCGACGCTGATGTGGTCCTTGAAGCTGACGGTCTTGCCGGCGAGCAGGCCCGTGTCGGCGCCGCCGAAGCCGCATTTCCACAGCCAGGCGCGGAATGGGTCCTCCGCCAGGGAGGGGCGGTAGCCGCGGGCCCGCTCGGGCACCAGGGTTGGCGGGGGCGTCTCCTCGGTGCGCGACTGAGCGAACTGGTCCAGTTGGGCCAGGGCGTCGCGGAGGACGGGGAGATAGAGTTCGGCTTCCTTCTCCGGAAGGGTGATGCCGAGGGTGGCGGCCAGGGCGGCAAGGCCGGCGGCGTCGGGGATGGTGAACATGGGGGTTGCTCCAGCTATGGCGTGGCTGGGCGGGGATTGGCGGGCTGTGTCATGTCGGATCCCCTTGGTTGCTGGCCGTGGTGACGCAAGTTGCGTACCAGGGGAGGGCGATCCGGCGCGCGCGGGATGCCCTGTCCGATCGGCTCATTGAACGGGCAGGGATAGGTCGCAATTGTAGCAACCGCACGATGGTAGGTCATATCGCTGTTTGGGTCGATGCGGATGGTGCCGGTTTCGTGCGGTGGAATGATCATATGATGCATCGTTGGGCGTAAAATGGCGCCGTCGCGTGCAATCGGACCTGATTCGAACAATGGCTGTCCTGGTCAGGCGGGATGACCGCGCCACAAACGCCGCCGGCGTGGTTTGCCGTCGGACCGGACGCGCTTTAGGTTCCCGGAATCGTCCCAAGGAAGACCAGCCGATGCAAATCCACCCCGCCGTTGCCGCCGTCGCCGGCGACATCGAGTTCGACCCCGACGCGCTGCACACGAAATACCTTGCGGAACGCGACAGACGGGTCCGCCCCGACGGGATCGAGCAGTACGTGGAGGTCAAGGCCGAATTCTCCCGCTATGTCGAAGACCCGTATGTCGAGGGGAACCTCGACCGCGCACCGGTGTTCGATGAGGTCGAGTTCGCCGTCATCGGCGGCGGGTTCGGCGGCCTGCTGATGTGCGCCCGCCTGCGGGAGGCCGGGTTCAAGCGCCTGCGCGTGGTGGAGACCGGCGGCGACTTCGGCGGCACCTGGTACTGGAACCGCTATCCCGGCGCGATGTGCGACGTGGAGTCCTATTGCTACCTGCCGCTGCTGGAGGAACTCGGCTACGTCCCCGAGCGGAAGTATTCCTTCGCGCCGGAGATCCTCGAACACAGCCGCCGGATCGCGCGTCACTACAGGCTGTATGACGACGCGTTGTTGCAGACCTCCATCACCGATATGCGCTGGAACGAGGATGAACGCCGCTGGATCATCAGCACCAACCGGGGCGACCGGTTCAAGGCGCAGTATGTCGCGATGGCGAACGGGCCGCTCAGCCGGCCGAAGCTGCCGGGCATTCCGGGCATCAATGAGTTCAAGGGCTATACGTTCCACACCAGCCGCTGGGATTATCGTTACACGGGCGGAGACAGCTACGGCAACCTGTCGAACCTGAAGGATAAGCGGGTCGGCATCATCGGCACCGGCGCGACCGCGGTGCAGTGCATTCCCCATCTCGGGGAATCGGCACAGCATTTATACGTGTTCCAGCGCACGCCGTCCTCGATCGATGTCCGCAACAACACCCTGACCGATCCGGCCTGGGCGGCCTCCCTGCGGCCGGGCTGGCAGTATCGGCGGATGGAGAACTTCAACATCCTGGTCAGCGGCGGCGACCAGGAGGAAGACCTGGTGCATGACGGC
>CANJSR010000099.1 GCA_947476855.1 Acetobacteraceae bacterium | reverse complement strand
TCCCGCTCCGCATGCGCCAACATCCGTGCCGGAACGCCGGCGGCCAGTGTCGGCTGATTGACACCCTCACCCAGCGCAAAGTTGAAATCGCAGTACCGAGCGGCGAACTCCATGCCTCGATCACTTTGACCGGCAGACACCAGCTTGACCGGTGCTTTCGGACGGGGGCTGAGCTTGCACGCATCCATCTGGAAGAACTCACCCTTCAGGTCGGACTGTCCCGTTTCCCAAAGGTCGTGCAGGATGCGTACATACTCCGTGCTGTAGTCATAGCGTTTGGCGAAATGCGCGTCCCCCGGCCAGAGGCCCATCTGGGAGTACTCCAGCTTATGCCAGCCGGAAACGATGTTCACTCCGAATCGCCCGCCGGAAATGTCCGAGATCGTACTGGTCATGCGCGCAACGATCGCCGGCGGAATCGTCAGCACCGCGGTCGAAGCGTAAAGCCGGATTCGCGACGTTACCGCCGCGAGTCCCGCCATCAGCGTGAAGCTCTCCAGCCCATGGTCCCAGAATTCCGTCGCACCACCGAAACCATGCAGCTTGATCATCGACAGGGCAAAATCGAGCCCATACGACTCCGCCCGCAAAACAATCTCCCGATTCAGCTCGAAGCTCGGCATGTACTGCGGCGACGTCGCGGAAATGATCCAGCCATTATTGTTGATCGGAATGAAGACGCCGATATCCATCTGAAGCTCCCGGGATTCTAACGCAATCAGGCGGCCATCTGATACCCGTCGCGGCAACGCATCAACGGTTGGATACGTGTGCCAAACTGTTCCATGCCGATCACGAAGTCATCGAAGGTCAGCATCACGCCCTGCACACCGGGAACGGTCGAGAGTTCATCCAGCATCCGCGCAACGCTGGCATAGGAACCAACGAGCACGCCGCCCTGCGTCGGCAAGTTGTCAGTGCCTAGGGTGCGCCGCTTGTTGGGTCCAGCCAGCGGATCGCGGGTGGGATCGTCTTCGGCCTGGGCATCACGCCAGGCGATCGCCTCAACATCCGTGCCCCGCTTGTAGTGTTCCCATTTCGCCATCGCGGCCTGGTCGGTTTCGTCCGCAATGATCATCGTCAGCACGAGAGCGCCGCACTTGCCGCCGATTTCTCGGTTCGCTTCGACAAGCCGAGCGACACTGGGTGCAACGCGGGTAGGCTGGTTGATGCCGCCGCTGGAGCAGAAATTGTAGTCCGCGTATTGCGCGGCGTAGCGCGTCCCGGCGTCACTCTGGCCAGCCGAGATGATTGGGATTCTCGCAGTCGGCATCGGCAGGCAACGGCAATCGTCCATCTTGAAGAAGTCGCCTTTGAAGTCCGAACGCCCAGTATCCCACAACTCCCGCATGATGGATACGTACTCGCCACAATAGTCGTAGCGGCGGTTGTAGTGATCAGACCCAGGCCAAATGCCCATCTGCGTGTACTCTCGGCGCTGCCATCCGGAGATGATGTTCACACCAAATCTCCCGTGGCTGACGCTATCGATCGTCACCGCCATACGTGCGGTCAGCGGCGGTGGCATCGTCAAAACCGCGCAGGTCGCGAACAGTCGGATGCGATCGGTGACCGCAGCCAGCCCCGACATCAGGGTGAAAGACTCGAGATTGTAGTCCCAGAACTGGGAAGGACCGCCGAACCCATGCAACTTTATCATTGAAAGTGCGAAATCGAAGCCGAACGCCTCTGCATTCTGCACGACCGTCTTATTCAGGTCGAAGCTCGGCTTGTACTGCGGCGAGGTGGTTGAGATCAGCCAACCGTTGTTCCCGATGGGAATGAAGACGCCTAGCTGCATGTCACGACCTCCCCAGCGGCGGCAGTTTCCGGGAAGGTCAGGCCGTCGGGGGTCTGACGGGTGTGTTGGAGCATGACCGGCCTCTCTGCACAGAGTGCGTATGATTTGCACTGATGTGACCAGAATGATGGCACTTGTTGCGTCGCACAATGGGAAAAATTCGATGAACTGCGCCCATATAGGCAGATACGCCTTAATAACCATTAGTACGACTGTTTTTAAGGCGGTTACAGGCTATTTTTCGCTCTTCTTTGAATGCCCCTCATCCACCAAACACCCCCCGCCGACCGTCGGCACCTGGATGCCGAGCCATCCATGCGGATATGTAGAGGAGCCGCTGCCGCTTCTGCCCGTTGACGACTCCGCGGTTCTGCCGTCTCTGGCATCCCAATCCGAGCGAGTGTCCCTCGGTCATAAACGGAGGTGATCCATGACGGCGCAATTCCAATTCGGACTGGTCGTCCGCGGGCAAGCCGAGGCGGGCGAGGACATTTCCCGCCGCTTCCAGGAGACGCTCGCATTCGTCCGCCTGGCTGACAAGCTTGGGTTCGATTCCGTTACTAAAACCGCGCACTACAGCGCACATCCATTTCAGATGTTGCAGTTGGTGCCTATGCTGGCGCGATTTGCCGCCGAGGCCCCGAACATGCGGCTCAATGCCGGCGTGCTGCTCTTGCCATTGCTGTCTCCTCTGCATGTCGCCGAAGAGTTTGCGACCCTGGACGTTATCACCGGTGGTAAGATCATCCTGGGCGTCGGTCTTGGCTATCGGGATGTCGAGTTCAAGGCCTTTGGCGTTCCACGAGCGCAACGGGCGCGTCGGTTCGAGGCCAACCTGGTTGCCATCAAGCGGCTTTGGACCGAAGAGAAGGTCCAGATGAAGACGCCCTACTTTGAGCTTGATGACGCGTCCTGCATGCCCAAGCCCTTGCAACAACCCCACCCGCCCATCTGGGTTGGTGCAAACGCAGATCCCGCTATCGAGCGCGCTGCTCGGCTTGGTGACTGTTGGTATATCGGGCCCGCCGTTGAGGTTCCGGCACTGGAACGACAAATGGAACTTTACCGACGAGCGCTTGATGATGCGAGAAAGCCATTTCCGACGGAACTACCGATGCGACGGGAAGTGTTCGTTGCGAAGAACCGAGCCGAAGCGATCCGCCTCTGCGCGCCATATCTGGGTCCGAAATACGCGGCCTATCATTCATGGGGCCAGGACATGCCGTCCGATGACCGTGGGTTGGGCCAGGACTTTGAGAGCCTCGCCGGGGATCGCTTCTTGATTGGCTCACCGGACGAAGTTGCGGAGCAGATGATAGCGATCCATCGCCGGCTTGGCGTCAATCACCTGGTCATGAGCACGGAATGGGCCGGCATGCCCGAGAGCCTTGCGATTGAGACGATCGAGATGCTTGCCAAGGAAGTGTTTCCGCGTGTGAGGCAAGGCTTGTAGGGACACAACGGTCGGCATGGGCCAACTCAAGGACGGGGCGTATTCTGCCGTGTTGGTCGGTGACTATCGCCACCGCAATCGATCGACGTCATACGTTAGCCTATATGCTCCAGCGCGGGATACCGGCAGTCAGTTCAAACCGACTGACGCGTATTCCCGTCTGACAGCGCCTTCAGACGGGTCACGGCGTATCATCCCGCAGTGGCTGCGCTGGGGCGCCATCTGTTACATTTAGTTTTATTGGATCTCATAATCTGGCATCTTGCCTAGAAGGGCCGGCGGTCGAGTGGCGGATATGGCTGCTCCAACCCGTCCACCGGGAGGTTCCGCCCGTTGATCCAGTGCGCGCGCGGAGACGCCGTGAAGACGATGACATCAGCCACTTCCTCCGCGGAACCTAACCGTCCCATCGGAAATCCATGACGGACGTAGTCATCGTAGTTCGCAGGACTGGCATTCCGATAGCGGTCCCAACCGTTGCCAGGCACCAGGATGGATCCAGGTGAAACCGTATTGACCCTGACGCCATGTGGGACGAATTCGAGCGCCCAACGCTCTGTGTCGAAGATCAACGCGGCCTTGGCAGCACCATACTGCCCGGACATGGCGAGTTGTGGGGACCAGCCCGAGATCGACGCCACGTTGATCACGGAGGCACCCGGGCGGTCCTTCATGTGCGGCAATGCGAGGCGCATCATCCGGACGGTCTGGATCAGGTTTATCTCCAGCACCTTACGCCAGTCGTCATCGGTACTGTCGGCAATCCGAGGACCACCGCCGCCCCCGCCGACATTGTTCACAAGGATATCAATGCCGCCAAATGCCGCAACCGCACTCCGTACCACCGATGCCGCTTCCTCGGGAACCGAGACGTCGGCGACCTGCGTGGTGACAACTGCCCCACTGGCGAGCAATACAGCCTCGGCCTCGGCAAGAGCGGAGGCGGAGCGTCCAGACAGTACCAGCCGACACCCTTCCGCCGCGAACGCCTTGGCGGTAGCCAAGCCGATGCCCCGACTTGAACCGGTGATCAGTGCGACTTTATCCGAAAGATGCAGGTCCATGCGGGAGCCTCCGTTGCGTGCGGTTCACTCCACCGCAACGAAAGTGTAACCATATCAACCGCATTCGGCAATGCCCGGCCGGTCACAGTTGACGCGGCGCCGTTACAGCGAGTGGTCGCTGTATTCCGGCGTCTCAATCTGGCTCGCCCACCATTCCTCGTGTTCCTGCGTCCCGTCCGCGTGCGGATTCTGTCCGGCAGCGCCCGATGTGTCCCATGCCGCCGCTTCCCGCATGTTGGAGAGGTATCCTCCCCATCCGCTGTAATCGGTTGTCATTGCTCACCTCTTGGCTGTCGGGCTCCAGGGCCGGCTGGGCCACGGAGCCGAATTGTGATTTTTCCATGATTGGATCATGGCGAAATCATGGCCAGCATATAGTGACCCAACATCCGAATACCAGTTGCAATCGACTCCTATCCGATAATCAATGTACGGCAGTTCCACGAGACACGGCCGCCGCGACATGACCGGCCAGCTTTTCAATTGCTTCCGCCATCGCGGCCACAATCGCGGCATCACTCAGGCCACCCACGGCATGGGTGATCACCGAACCACGCTCGATGATCGCGGGCGCGCGCCTGTCTGGTCCCTCAATCGTCCAGCGTGCGATCAGAACACTGCGCCCGTCGGGGAAAATGTCGAAGGACTCGATGTCGACCAGAACCAGCCGAACCGGCTGACGGTGCACGGGTGACGTGACGATCGTCATGCCAGGAAGGCGCGTCATCAGTACGCCGGCCAAGGCATGGGTTACGCCGATCGACAGGCGCTCTCCCCACCGCGCCGTGGGACTTACGGTCAACTCGTTGAGGCCGTTACGAATCAGGATGTCGGAGGTGTCCAGGTAGTCGGGCAGCGACACAGGCTTCAGTTCGACGATCGGCCGGCCGGATTCGGGCACGACACCCTCGGTAAGGGTGGCGGGGGTGCTGAGAACAAAGATGCGCGGCGCGGGACCAGTACTGCATCCCACCAGCAGAACCAAGCCCGCTGTCAAAAGGATTGATCGCATGTTCATCGGGCAGGCCTCCCAAACAAGGCTCCCCCAGGATTTCGCTCCAATTCACGGGTGAAATTCCGCAGCGAACTCGCACTTGCGGCCAGGTCGCGGAGCGTTGCCTCCACATCGCCTCGCGCTGGCGTATTGGGTCCTGTCAAATCATGCAACGAAGCAATCACCCTCTCAGCCTGCGACACCGCTCGGCCTGCCGTTGCCAACAACCTGTCGGCATCCTTTCCAATGACAATAATCTGTGCATGCGTAGCGTTGGCGAGACGATCAATGTTCTCCAAGGTGTGGCTGGCGTCGATCTGCAATTGCCGTACGGCCGCCGTCGTGGCCTCCAGCGTCTCACGGGCGGCGTCCGAGGTCTGCTGGATGCTGCTGGCAACAGGGCCGATCCGACCTGTCAGTTCGCCGACGATGCGCTCGATACCGATCAAGGCGACACGGGCCTTGTCGGTCAGATCCGGCAGATCAAGGTCCGTGATCTGGTTCTTCATGCGTTGAAAATCTGATGGGATCGACGGAATCTCCGGCACACCATCATCACTGCCAATCACCGTCGCCGGCGTGTCTGGATGAAAGTCCAGATCAACGTTCAACTGTCCAGTCACCAGGCTTTGAGTCACGAGTTGCGCCCGCAACCCAGCCTTGACCGCGAGCTGAAAGTCGTCGGGGCCAGCGCCAAGCGAACCAGTGGTCCAGGAGACTTGTCCAGGCTCGATTTCCAGATAGACGGGGATCGTTGGTACCAGATTTGGCAATTTGATGTAGACTTTCATACTTCTCACGGTCCCAACCTTGACGCCACGCAAGGTCACGGGCGCGCCAGCCGTCAGACCGGCGACGGAGTCCTGAAAATGCACGAGCACGCGCAGATTGTTCGTGAACAGCCGTGTTCCACCAAACAACAGAATGGCAACGACCGCGATCCCGGCCGCGCCAAGGACGAACGCACCGACAGCCGCGGATTTACCCAGCGCCATGGGAACCCTCCGCCGGTTGAACCTGTTCATCCGGCGGCCGCTGCCGGGTCATGAAAGCGTGCACGGTCGGATGCTTACAACTGTCACGCAACACCTTAGGCGCGCCGTGTGCGATCGCGGTGCCGGAGTCCGCATCCAGGAAAATACCATCGTCACAGATCGACATCAGGCTAGGTAGCTCATGGCTGACCATCACGACGGTCATGCCGAACCCGTCACGAAGTTCCAGGATCAGATCGTCAAGGCGCCGAGCGGAAATCGGGTCGAGGCCGGCGGATGGCTCATCCAGAAAGAGGATGTCCGGATCAAGCGACAGGGCGCGCGCGATACCGACCCGCTTTCGCATGCCGCCGCTGAGTGCCGCCGGCATGACCGAGGTCGCCGTATCCAAGCCAACCAAAGATAGTTTCAACTGCGCGAGCGCCCGGATCGACGCATCGTCCAGAGAGGTGAACATTCGCAGCGGTAGCGCGACATTCTCCTCGGCTGTCATCGAGCTCCAGATCGCGCCACTTTGGAACACGACCCCGAAACGTCGCCCGATTTCCGTGCGCCGCTCCTCGGTTGCCGCCCAGTAGTCGATGTCGCCGACATGGATCGTGCCCGCGCTGGGGCGCAGCAGGCCGATCAATGCTTTCATCAGCGTGCTTTTTCCGCAGCCACTGCCGCCCATGATCGCAAAGATCGACTGCCCGGACACGGTGAACGACACATCGTGCTGCACAACCTTCGTGCCATAGCCGAACGAGAGGCCCTCTACACGCAGGTTGGGTTCAGTGCTGTCGATGTCCATGACCTCAAAAGTCCAATGTGTTGGCGCAGACGGCAAAAATCGCGTCCAACGCTATCACCCCCACGATCCCGATCACCACCGCCGTCGTCGCCGCCCGTCCCACATCCGCCGCGCTGCGGCCGGCGTTCAGGCCGGCTCGACAGCCCGCGATCGCGATCAGGGTTCCGAATGCGATGCTCTTTATAAGTCCGAACAGAATCTGACTGCCGGCCACTGATGCTCGCGTCTGTTCGAGGAATGCTTCCGGTGAAATGTTCAACATCGACACCGCCACGGTAAAGCCACCGAAGATGCCGACCGCGCTGCCATACAGGAACAACAGGGGCATCATGCAGGTCAACGCAATGACACGGGGCAGGATCAGATAGTCATAGACCGGAACACCAATCGCTCGCAGCGCGTCGATCTCCTCATTGCCCTGCATGGTGGCAATGTGCGCGGCATAGGCACCGCCGGTCCGGCCCGACATGACGATCGCGGTCATCAGCGCGGCCATTTCCCGTACCATCGCGATACCAACCAGGTTGGCGATGTAGATGTCAGCTCCGAACTTCCGCAACTGCACCGCACCGACAAAGGCCAGGATGCCACCGACCAGGACGTTGACAATTGTTACGATCGGCAGGGCACCAATACCCGCGTCATACATGCAGGACAGCAAATCCGCCCCGCGTATCCTGACCTTGCCGCGCAACGTCGCGCCGGAACGCAGAACCGTCTCCCCGACCAGCGCCATGACGTCTATACCACTGGCCCAAAGCCGGATCAGCGGCCGCCCGACACGGGTGAGCAGGTCTGCGCGCACCACGATGGGATCTGCCGCGACGGGTTCCCCGGTCAGCGCCAGCAGGCGACGCGCGGCCGGCGGAAGGCCGGATTCATCGAGTGTCTGCCCTGCACCCTTGCAGACCTGGCGAAGTGCAAGAACGAAGACAAGGATGGCACTGTCCCACTGCTTCAGCGCCGTGGTATCGAAGGCAATGATCTTTATTGTTGCAATATCAGATCGTATGGCTTCCACGATGCGGTCGACCGCGCCAGATTCGGCACCCGTGTCGAGGCGGGCAATCCAATCACCTGTCAGGTGGATGATCAGGCTCGCGGCGTCAATCCGGGCCGTCCACCCGCGCCCGGTTAACGGTTCCGCTGTCATCACAAAGCCGACTTTCCGAGCCAGTCGATGGCCATCCAGGGAGATTTCAGCGTCCGCCCATCCTCCTCTACTGGTGAGGCCACCGTTGAGGCGACCGCACCATAGGCATACCCACATTTAGAGCCGCGATCAATGATATAGCCCCATGGTCGTCGCACCGCCAGCCTCGGAAACCACACAGAGCCGAACCGGGTGCCACCTGTTTCGGCTGCCTGGGCGACGCCGCCCAGCAGCACAGTCCCGGCTCCCGTAGCGCCAGTCGTCACCGCACCTGATCGTGGAAAAGAGAGGATGACCCTGAACCGAGAAAACCTTGAACCCAGTAGCCGGCATTGAATGTCTCGCCCCCCCCGAGGGAATAGCCAAGCGGAACGCGCGCCGCCCGAGGGAGGCCCGCGCAGCCGCCGGCACGACGCCCACTCAAAGATCACATTATTTCAGTGGCTTGAAGGGAGGTCACCTGCCCGCTATCCGCCAGGGGGGCTCCCCAAACCATTCACCATGGCGGACATGGCCTTTTCGCCGAACGCGAACCGTGGTCTGCTCAGGGATGGAGGCTGAGGCCTCGTGTGACTTTGTTAGGAGGAAGCGGAATGTTCAGCCATGTGATGGTCGGCAGCAACGACATCGCCCGATCAAAAAAATTCTACGACGCCCTGTTCGGCGCGCTCGGCGGCAAGCCCGGGTCGCAGGACGCCAAGGGCCGGCTGATCTACGTCTACAATGGCGGCCTGTTCCTGGTCAGCCCGCCCATCGATGGCAAGCCGGCGACCCACGCCAATGGCGGCACGATCGGCATCACGATGGCCAACCCCGCCCAGGCCGACGCCTGGCACAAGGCCGGCGTTGAGAATGGCGGCACCGCGATCGAAGACCCACCGGGCGTTCGCCAGGGCGGCGCCGGTGGAATGTACCTTGCCTACCTCCGCGACCCCGATGGCAACAAGCTGTGCGGGCTTCACCGCATCCCAGCCGCCTGACGCCCTCGGCTCACCACCCGGAAGGGCCGCCTGCAAGGGCGGCCCTTTTCCGTTGGGGGCCACCCCGGCCCGCGCGCCACACTTTCCCTTGCGACGATCGCACCACCTGCCTAGGCTCAGACAAACCTCTGCAACGGGAGAGTCCAAGATGCCACAGTCGCCAGGTACCCGCTTCTCCGCCGCCCCCCTGTCCTTCATCGTCCGGCACCAGTTGTGGGATGCCAATGTCGAGGATCATACCGACCAGGGTATCTCCATCGAAGTCACCGCCGACCTGATGGGCAAGGAAACGGTGCTGCTCCGCTTCAACTGCTTCGACCTTGAAAAGAGCTATGTTTACGGCCCGGAAAATCCGGAACTGACGACGCCCGGCCGCGTCGGCGGCGGGATGGGCGTGCATTGCCGCATGGACCCGATCACCGACGGCAACCCGATCGGCTGGACCATCCGTATCCTCGGCCAGAAGCTCCCGAAGATGCTGGGCCGAGCCGGGTATCCGTCGATGGCCGAGGCGACTGATATGGCCGCCGTCCGCGCCGTCCTGCCCGAGGTCGAGGCCTGCGCGCGAGAGGTGTTCGTCACCAAGCGGAACACCGTCAAGCACAACCGCGGCACGGAAATCTTCGAAGCCGGCAACATCCGCTTCGGCCTGGAAATGCGGCGCCAGAAGAACGGCGACGGCGGCCTCGCGATCCATGTCCTGGGCGACGTCGGTGGATCGAAGGGCAAGTCCTATGTGGAGGAAACGGAACTCCTCGCGTTCGACTGCTTCTGGAACGGCGCGCATTACCACTATGGCCCGCGCAACAAGAACCACCGGATCAACTGGGACATGACGATCATCGACGATCCGCTGGAATGGACGTTCGAGCAGATCGAGAACCGGCGCCTCGGCCCGATGATCGAGCGGGCCGGCTATCCGGGCATCGCCGCCGATCTGGACCTCGACCTGATCGCCGCCATCGTCCCCGCGCTGAAGAAGCGGGCGTTTGAAATGTATGAGGAAGGGGAGCGGCTGACCGGCCACAAGGGCCTGCCGCTGGAATTCACCCCCAACCTCGCCGCCGAGTAACCCGACGACAGGCATCAGCATCGCGCCGCATGCGATGCTGATGCCGCCTGGGCCATGGACAGTCGTTAGCCCCAGGACCTGAGTATAATCCACTACATCGTTTAACTTTACTAATGGACGCAGCCACTCCTACGGTGGTTTGCGGAGACGGGTCTCGTCGAGCCGCTGGTTTGTAAGGACCACGGCATGGCCACCTTCCCTTTCTATACCCTGAATTACATTGATGGCGGGACGACGTATTCGACGTTCCTGACTGGTATTCGCGGCGATAATCTCGTTGGCAACTACATCAATGACGCCGGCGACCAGCAGGGTGTGCTGTACAATCTGACGCTCGGAAGCTGGACCAACATCGACTTCCCGACCGCGTCGGACACCACGCCCTATGGCCTGTCGTTCGGGACCTACGAGACCGGCATGGACATCGTCGGCAGCTACAAGCTGCCTGATCAATCCACCGACAACGGGTTCCTCTTCGATACCTCCGCGCCGCTCGGGTCACAGTGGATCACGCTCGACTACCCCGACGCGACGAACACCATCCCGCACAGCACCTTCAACGGCTTGGTCGTCGGCAACTGGGATGTGCTCGCGACCGCGAACCCCGACTATGCGAGCTACCCGCTGGCCGGCAACGCGTTCATCTACGACATCGATGCCCAGACCTTCACGACCAACAACGCCCCCAACGCGCTCAGCACCACCGCCTACGGCATCTATGACACCCTGATCGCCGGCGGCTACGCCGATGGACCTGTGGTGAACGGGATCCAGCCGGAGCACGGCTACATCTACGACATGGTGGACCAGACCTGGCGCAGCTACGACCACCCGGGCGCCATCATCACCCATTTCGACGGTATCACCGGCGGCAGCACCCCAGGCGCCTACACGCTCATCGGAGACTGGATCGGGGCATCGGACCCGGCAGGCTCCCCCGCCCATGCCTTCATCCTGCACGTGGAGGACTTCATTCCGATCGCCTGGACCGATTTCGCCATCACGGGATCGAACACGACCTCGGGCAACTCGGTCTATGGCGACACGGCCATTGGGGTCTACACGACCGATCCCTCGACCGGGATCAACGGATACGTCGCGACCATCCCCTGCTTCGCCGCCGGCACCCGCATCGCCACCACGGACGGCCTGATCGCGGTGGAGCGACTGCGCGAGGGCCAGCACGTCGTCACCGCATCCGGCCCCACCGTTTCCATCACCTGGATCGGTCATCGCCTGGTCGACTGTCATCGCCACCCGGACCCGCGAACGGTCTGGCCGGTGCGCGTGCGGGCCGGCGCCTTCGATGACCGCGTCCCGGCGCATGATCTCTGGCTGAGCCCCGACCACGCGATCCACGCCGACGGCGTACTGATACCCGTGAAGCATCTGATCAACGGCACATCGATCGAGCAGGTGCCACGCGATACCGTCACCTACTGGCACGTCGAACTGCCCCGCCATGATATCCTGCTGGCCGAGGCGCTGGCCGTGGAGAGCTTCCTGGACACCGGCACCCGCGCCGCCTTCGCCAATGGCGGCACGGTGATCGCGCTGTTCCCCGATTTCGCCGCGCGCACCCGGGAAGCGGAAGCATGCGCGCCCCTGGTGGTCACCGGGCCCATCCTGGCGGCCTTAAAGGACCTTCTGACGGCGCGCGCCCTTGCGCTGAAGCCGGGACGCGCCCCCGATGAAACCGAGACCGCGGATGGTGCGCCCTAGCCTCCTGTCAGGTCCCAGGCATGACTCTGCTGGAATCGGGGGCAATACTCCGTTACACGGAGCCTCCGGCGCTCGGCACGCAGGCAACCGCCTTCGCGACGCCTGATCGGATCGACCGGAATCTGGACCGCGGGCGATCCGCATTCGGAGGATAGAGGCAGGCATGGACGTTACCGCTCCCTCCCCGACCAGCAGCAGGCCGAGGGATCAAGCGGACCAGAGCGCGCCGCTGATCAAGTGGACGTACGGCCTGGTCAACCGGCTTGCCATGGTGATCGACGCCGTCTTCCTTCTGGGCGGCACCTTCATCTTCTGGATCTCATCGCCCCCGGACGTCCGGCCGCTGACCTGGCTGCAGGCCGGCGCGGTCGCGGTGACGATCATGATCATCTTCCATATCGTCATCCGGGGCACACGATCGTATCGCGTCGAACGATATGAGCGCTTCCACCGCTCGATCTTCTACCCCGCGGTCGGCCTTCTCGTTGCCTCGGCACCGGCCATGCTGATCGTCGTCGCCTTCCTGCCGAACGCCGTGCGCGACGCCGGCTGGCTGTTGTCCTGGCTTGGCGCCACCTATGTGGCCCTGGTCATCGGGCGGCAGGTGGTCCGCCTGATGCTGGCCATGGTCCGCCGCAAGGGGCTGCTGCGCCGCCGCGTCGTCGTCGTCGGCACCGGGCGGCAGGGCGATGAGATCATTCGCCGCCTGAAC
>CANJSR010000098.1 GCA_947476855.1 Acetobacteraceae bacterium | reverse complement strand
TTTCGGGTTCAGGCCGAGGATTTCGCCCATCCGCGCGTAGTACGGAATGCGGCACACCAGCATGCCGTCGACCTGGTTCTTGTCGATGCCGCAATCCTCCACCGCGTTGCGGAACGCGTGGGCGGCGAGGCCGTAATCATCGATCTCCGGGAAGTTGCCGTACTTGGTGTTCCCCACGCCGATGACGGCGATCTTGTCCTTCAGGTCTTTCAGGTCGGCCATGCCGTTTCCCCCGGGTCGTCGTTCTAAGGCGGCGCGGATCATAGAAGGGATCGGGCACGCGGACCAGGGTGGGACGGTGGGCGTGTCAGCCCAACCAGGGCTTTGGCGGCAGGTTCACCGTCGATTTGAGGCGCGCCATCGTCTCGCTCATGTCGTTCAGCGCGAAGGCCGGCGGCCGAATGAAGTGGTGGGACAGGACACCGTCCCCCAGGCGGTATTCGACATAGCCGACCTCGGTTTCCCCGACCGGCAGCCGAGGCGGAAAGCCGCCCATCACAAAGCCGGACGACGGCGCCCAGACCAGTTGCACGCCGTGATGCGCGTCCACGAACCGCCGGTGCAGATGGCCGCTGCCGATCGCCCGCACGGCATGGCGCAGAGCCAGGTCCATCAGCCGCCGCCGCGTGCCGGCCGCGTAGAACAGCGTGCTGTCCGCTGTCGTCCCGGGATCATCCAGATACAGCGGCTTATGGACGAACAGCAGGACATCGCGTCCCGCCCGCGCCTCCAGCACCGTATCGAGCCAGGCCCACTGCTCCGCCTCCTCCGGCAGGCCGCTGTCGAACAGCATCGCGTTCAGCCCGACCAGCCGCCAGCCGGCATGGTCCGACACCCACCAGTCGGGGCCGAAATGGTCCATCCACAGCCGGCGCTTGGCCGCATCGACCGGCTGCTTGAACTTCAGGTCGGGCCATTGGTCGCCGACATCGTGGTTGCCCGGGATCGCCAGCCATGGCGCCGGCAGCCGGTCCATCTGTTCGCGGGCGAACGCCATGTCGTCCGGCTGCTCGATCGCGTCGAAGCATAGGTCACCGGTCACCACGATCAGGTCCGGCGGGTCGGCGCGCATCGCGGCCAGGAACGCCTCCCAATTCTCCTGGAAATAGGCCTTCTGGCGGGACAGATGCGGATCGGAGACCTGGATCAGGCGAAAATCGGCCATAGCGGCACCTTTATGCGCGGAACGATTGATCCAAATCCTGCCATGGGCCCGCCGGCCGCGCTATCGGGGATGGACCCACGCCACCAACCGACCGATATAACGCCCGCCCACCGCAGGAGACCCCCCACACCATGAAAATCATCCCCACCGGCAAGACGCTCGGCGCCTCGATCGAGGACATCGATCTGAACATCCCGCTGTCCGATGGCGATTTCCGGACGATCCTGCGCGCGCTGGGCGAATATGGCGTGCTGTGCTTCCCGAAGCAGGATCTGACGACCGATAGCCATGCCGCCTTTGGTGCTCGCTTCGGCGAACCGGACGTGAATGTCGCGGCCTCCGGCGCGCATGAGCCCGGGCACCCCGAGATGATGATCCTGTCCAACATGAAACAGGCCGGGAAGCCGCTGGGCCTGCACGACGCCGGTCAGGACTGGCACACGGATATGTCCTACAATCAGGTCATCGCCCTGGCGAATATCCTGCACGCGCGGGAAGTGCCGACGCGCCACGGCATGCCGTTGGGCGAGACCCAGTTCCGCAACATGCACAAGGCCTACGAGGACCTGCCGGAGGAGCTGAAGACGAAGCTGGCGGGCCGCACCGCGACGCATGATTTCAACAAGTACTGGGAAATCTCCCTGTCCCGGCCTGGCACCACGCGCAAGCCGCTGACCGAGGAGCAGCGCCGCAAGCGCCCGCCCGTGTCGCACCCGGTGTTCATGACGCATCCGATCACGGGACGGAAAATCCTGTATGCCAACCCGGGCTACACGATGTGGATCGACGGCATGGACCGCGCCGAGAGCGATGCGATCGTCGACTTCCTGTTCCGCCACCAGACCCGGCTGGACTATCAATACGCGCATCACTGGGCGATGGGCGACGTGCTGATGTGGGACAATATCGGCACGGTGCACTACGCGGTGGCTGACTATATGCCCGACGAGGCGCGCTACATGCGGCGGTTGCAGATCATGGCGACGCTGGATTACCCCGCGCTCGTTGCCTAGGCCCCGAGATCGGCGCTGGTGAGGAAGCCGACGCCGAGATTTTTCAGCCTGTCGCGGGCATCATCCATCGTGGTGCGGCCCGCGGTGGTCGGCAGGGCGATGCCGCGGCAGGCGTCCTCGATCACGAAGACCTCGTAGCCGAGGCGGGCGGCGTCCTCGGCCGACCAGGCGACGCAGAAATCGGTCGCCAGACCCGCGAGGAACAGCCGCCGGAACCCCCGTTGCCGCAGCCAGCCATCGAGGCCGGTCGCGGTGAGATGGTCGTTTTCAAAGAACGTCGAATAGCTGTCGAGCGCAGGATCGAAGCCCTTACGGACGATGACCTCTATGCGCGTCTGGATCAGGTCGGGATGCAGTTCGGCGTTCGCGGTGCCGGCCAGCGCGTGGTCGGGCCAGAGCACCTGGCGGCCATAGGGAAGATCGATTTCCTCATAGGCCTGCCGGCCGGGATGGGCGCTGGCGAAGGAGGTGTGGGCAGCAGGATGCCAGTCCTGGGTTGCGAAGGCATGCGGGAACAAAGCGAGCAACCTGTTCGCCACCGGCACGACCGCTTGGCCATCTGCGACGGGAAGCTCTCCGCCGGGCATGAAGGTCGGCTGGATGTCCACGAGGCCGAGAATATCGGCGGTGGGGTCTAGGCGCATGGCTTGTCTCCCTGGTGGGGATTATGCCCCTCGACTATCCCACAATGTGAGAGATCAAATCGCGGAGGGGCTGAGTCTGCCAACTCGCAACGTCATCCCCGGCCTTGTGCCGGGGACCAATCGCGGCAGGGTGCTTGTGATGGTCCCCGGCACAAGGCCGGGGATGACGACGTGGTCGGGACGAGGGTGTCAAACAGACACCCGTCCCCCGGCTAATCCTCAGATAACCCCCTCCTCCGCCAACCGCTCCACATCGCTGGAAGACATCCCCAGCATGGACGTCAGCAGCCACTCATTGTCCTCCCCATAGCCAGGCGCGCCGCGGTTGATCGGGCCGCCGATATAGGCCGGAGTGCGGGATAGTTTCATCGGCAACTCATACACCGGCCAGGTGCCGATCTTCGTGCCGGTCACCTCGGTCAGCCATTTCAGGTGCGCCAACTGCGGGTCCTTGTCGCAGCGGTCCTCGGAGTTCTGGCACACGCCCGCCGGAACGCCGGCATTTTGCAGCGCCATCATCACGTCCTCGGCCGTCTGGGTCGCCGTCCAGGCACCAATCGCGGCGTCGAGCGCATCTTGGTGCACCATCCGGTCCGCCAGCGTGGTGAAGCGCTTGTCCTCCAGCCAGGCTCCCTGCCCCGCCACGCGGGCCAAAGTCTGCCAATCCGCCTCGGAGAAGCAGGCGATCGCCACCCAGCGATCCCGCCCCTTGCACTTGTACGCCCCATGCGGCGCCGCGGGCTTGTAGGGGGACCGGTTGCCATACCGGCGCCATTCCCGCCCGTTCGCGTCCCAATCGAGCACCGTCGTGCCGGTCAGGAAAATCCCTGATTCACACTGCGATGCATCGATCCACTGGCCCTCGCCGGTCTTCTCCCGATGATACAGCGCGCCGAGCAGCGCGAGCGCGTAGCCGTAGGCGCCCATCCAATCGAGGTAGGAATATCCCCAACCCACCGGCATCGACGGTTCCGGCAGACCCGACATGTCGCATTGCCCGCCGAACGCCGCGGCCACCGGTCCGACCGTCCGCATCCGGCCATACTTGCCATGCGCGCCCATGCCGGCCTGCTGGATGTAGATGATATCCGGCCGGATCGACTTCATCACGTCATAGCCAAGGCCCAGCCGATCCAGCACGCCGGGGGAAAAGCCCTCGGCCACGACGTCACAGATCCGCACAAGGTCCTTGGCGATCTGCAATCCTTTCGGATGGCGAATGTTCAGCGAGATGCCGCGCTTACCGGCGTTCTTGTTGTTGAACTGCCCGCCCATGTTCAGGTCGGTCACGCCTTTCAGCGGCCCGGTCGCCTTGTCGCGGGCCTCGCGTCCACCCACCGGCGCCATCGCGGCGAGGCGGGTATCCGGATTGTCCTTCCATTCGACCTTGTAACTTTCCGCGCCCATCGCGGCGAGGAAGCGCGTGCCGCCGGCCGAGGCCAGGAACCAGGCGAAATCGAGGATCTTCACACCCTGCAAGGGGAAAGGCTTGTCGTGCAGCGCCGAATGTTTCACCGGTTCCGAATAACCCTTGGGCTGCGCCGGGACGAACGGACCGCGCTTGGCTTCGCGCAGCACTTCTGCCGTGTCCTCTCCGACCAACGGCGCGCGGCGGCCGACTTTCCAGCTTGTTTTCGTTGTCAACCACTTGCTGGTCGGGTAGCGGAACGACCGGTCGTGTTCGGGATGGTACACATCCGCGAAGGTCATGCGCGCGAGCCAGTGTTCATCCAGCGCGTTTTCGTGTGGCTTGCGGATGGGCGCCCATAGCAGGCCGGCTTCCTGTGCTTCCAGCCACGGCATGTCCTTATAGGTCCAGGCGCGGACGAAGCGTTGCACGACATCCAGCATATGGGCACGGGCTTCGTCGGATGCGGTGGAGCCTGGGACCGCGCGGGCTTTCAGATCCACATCCGGACCCGGCGGTTGCAGGTCCGCCTGCATGTTGTACTTCGCGAGCAGCGGCACCAGGTTCTTCAGATCCCGCGCGCCCATGCCATGTGAAATGAACCACCGTCCGTCTTTTGTATGGACAATGGACGGGGATGCGTTCGGTGTTTCCATGGCGTGGCGCGCGGTCATGCGCCACAGTGGAACGCGCCGCATGACCCAGTTCATGATGTCCAGCTCGGGGTTTTTTGAAACCGCCTCATGCACCGCGACCGAAACGTCCTGGCCAAGGCCGGTGCGATGACGATTAATCGCCGCGGCGATGATACCGGTCGCGAGCTGTTCCCCGGCGATATGATACGCGTGCCACATCTGTGGTGCGATCGGGGGCGTATCATATTCCAGATTCGGATCGGGATCGTAACCGCAATTCATCATGATCCCACCGAGCGCGAGATGGATCAGGTCGGATCCCTTGAAATCGGCCCATGGACCGTCATCGCCGAAGGGTGTCATGCGTGACGTGATCAGCTTCGGAAAGCGCGCATTCAGGGCCGAACGATCGAGGCCCAGGACGGTGTTGACCGCGCCGCAGGATGAATCGAGGAAGATATCCGCACCTTCCAGCAGGTCCAGCAGCTTCTGCTGGTCGGCCTTCTGTTCAAGGTCCAGCGTCACGGACTTCTTGGCGCGGTTGTAGTGCCAGAAATACAGCGACCGGTCCGGGCCGGGCTTGTCGTCGAGGAAGGGGCCGATACGGCGGGTCGCGCTGCCCTCGGGCGGTTCGATCTTGATGACCTCGGCGCCGAGGCCGGCGAGCAGCAGGCCGGTGTATTCAGCCCGCTCATCGGCGATTTCGATCACGCGCAGGCCTTCGAGCATGCCGGGTCCGGCATTGCCCATCATGGCGCCCGGGCCGGTGGCGGTCTCGGTGGGTTTGGTCATGGAACGTTTTCCTCGTGATGGGCTCTGGGCGTGATCGTTGCCGAACATTTGTCGTTGTCGCGGGGACGATGGAGGGGCCTGGGGTGGTGTTGGTCCCCGGCACAAGGCCGGGGATGACGAAAAGGGGCGGTCGGGGATGACGGAGGGGGCGGCCAAAGCAGACGGCCAGCACCCTACGGCCGGGTGCGGGCGAGCATTTCCAGCAGCCAAGGATTGACGATCTCGGGCGATTCATAGGCCGCCCAGTGGCCGGTGCCCGGCACCACGCGGACATCGGCGTCGGGCTTGCGGGCCTTCAGGGCGGCGACGCGCTCAGGCCCCTTGGGATTGGCCGGCGCGTCCAGCTCGCCCCACATGCCGTTCAGCGGCGACTGCAACCGGTCGATCGCCTCCAGGATCGCCCCACTGCGGGAAATCGCCGGCGTGCGCAGGCGGGAGCGGATCGTGTTCCAATCCTGGATCAACAGCGCGAGGTCATCGATCTTCGCCGGATCGGCGATCATCAGCCGGTTGAGGTTGGTGCGATGGGTCTGCCGCCGCTCCTCCCCTTCCAGATGGCGCACCTTCTCCAGCTTCACCGCCGACCCGAGGTTCCCCTGCGCGCCAACGCCGGCCGACCCGATGATAGTGACCGACCGCGCCCGCTTGCCGGCCAGCGCGCCGACGCAGGACGCCATGGTGCCGCCGAAGGAGAAGCCAACCACGTCAAACGTCGCCGACCGCCCGATCACCGAGTCGATGCCGGCCAGCACGATCTCTCCGATCGAGAAGGCGTTGTCGCCGTCGGGGGGAAAGTCCGACTCGCCCAGGCCGGGCAGGTCGGGGACCAGCACGCGGTAGGTTTCCACCAGCACGGGGATGGTGCGGACCCAATGCCGCCACGACCCGGCCCCGCCATGGAACAGCACGACGACGGGGGCGGAACCCGCGGACTTGTCCCACAGCCGCCAGACCATGCGTCCGTCGCCGCAGGGGGATTCGAAGCGCACCGACTGGGAATCCAGCCGGTCGAGCAGAGCTTGCGGGTCCTCGGTCACCTGGTCGTTCATCGCGGGGTGGGTCCTTGCGCCGGAGATGTGAGTCGGCCCCACCTTACAAAGTGCGGCGCCCGGCGCCAAATCGACATACCGGCGAGGCTGGCATGTGCTAGGAACGCGGTCATGAGCCTGACCATGCCGGTCCGGGAATTCCTGGACTGGAAGGCGCGTCAGAGACGGCGCTTCGCGTTCGAAGGCTTCCAGCCGGTCGCGATGACCAGGATGCGTAAGCGGCAAGTCCGATAATCCCTGGGCGATTGACCCGGATCAACGCACCCGCGTTGGTCTCCGACCAGAATACCCCTCTGAAGGAGACCCCATGATGGCCCAACATCACAATCCGTGCTTCGTCATCGCCGATGGCGGTCACCTTCGCTTGGTCAAGCCCGCCCCGGATAACGCCCTGCACACGATCGAGGCCATCGACGCCGCCAGCGTCCACAAGAAAACCCACGATCTGGTCAGCGACCGCGCCGGCCGGTCGCATGAAAGCGTCGGCGTCGTCCGCCACGCCATCGCGCCCCGCAACGACCCGCATGAACTCGAAAAGACCCGCTTCGCCCATTTCATCGGCGAGAAACTGAACGAACGGAACGCCGTCGGCGGGTTCGAGGAACTGATCCTTGTCGCCCCCGCCCAGATCCTCGCCGAAATCCGCGACAAACTGGACACGGTCACCGAGGCGAAGGTCACCGGCACCCTCGCCAAGGACCTGACCAGGGTGCCCGACCACGAGCTTTACCCCCATCTGAAGCAATGGGTCCGCCCGACGCAGCGGCAGTAGGCGCGCACCTCCCCCGGCTTGGCGGCGTCCCCCCGGTGTTCTAACCAGTACGCCGATCCGGTCGTCTCCACGGCCTGTCGACACCGGGGGACGACCATGAGCGGCGAGCGACAGAAACGTGCCTGGGCGGCCATCGCCGCCGTCACCATCGTCAATCTGCCGCTCGGCTCCATCTACGCCTTCAGCGTCTTCCTCAAGCCCATCGAGGCCACGCTCGGCCTTCCCCGATCGGCGCTGTCGCTGGTGTTCGGGCTGGCTTCGATCGGATTCACCGCCGGCATGCTGGCCGCGCCCTACCTTTACGGGCTGTGTTCGGCGCCGGTGCTGCTGATGATGTGCTCCATCATGGCCGCGGTCGGGATCGCGCTGGCGGCCTCGGCCGAGGGGCTACCCATGCTGCTGTTCGGCTATGGCGTGCTGTTCGGCGTGGGCGGCGGCGCGGCCTATATCATCGCGCAGCAGAGCGTGAACCTGCTGATCACCGGCCGCCGAGGCTTGGTGAACGGCTATATCGTCGGGCTGTATCCGGCGGGCGCGATGTTCGCCGCCCCGCTGTTCGGCTGGGCAAACGGAGCCTACGGCTATCGCTGGACCATGGCGGTGCTGGCCGTCGTGCTGATCGTGACCGGCGTCATCGGCGTCGCCCTGGTGCGTCACTCCGGCGTGGTGCTGCCCCGCCCCTCCTCCGCCGCCAACGCCGCCGGCGGCCGCACCGCGATCTTCGTCCGGCTGTTCACCGTGTTCTTCGTGGCGGCGGCGGCGGGACTGACGGTGCTGAGCCAGGCGGCGGGGATCATCGCGGCCTATGGGGGCGGCGCGGTCATGGCCCTGACCGCGACCACCGCGATCACGGCCGCGATCGCCGCCGCGCGCGTTGGGGGGGGCTGGCTGACCGACAAGTTCGCGGTGCCGTCGGTCGCCGCCTTTGCGCAGGCGTTCTCCCTGGTCGGCGCCGTCTCCCTGGCGATCTGGCCGGACCCGATGGTGGCGGCGGTGGCGCTGGGGATGGTGGGCACCGGCTATGGCCTGATCTCGGGCTGCACCGCGGGGGCCATCGCGCTGTACTGGCCGCCCGCGGCGTTCGGGAAGATCGCAAGCCAGATCTACATCGCCTGGTGCATCGCCGCCGTCAGCCTGCCGATCCTGGCGGGGCACCTGTTCGACCTGACCCAGGGCTATCACTGGACCGTTGTGATCGCCGGCTGCGGTAACCTGGTGGGCGTGATCGTGGCGCTGGGCCTGCCGCGAAGGGCGCCCGCCACGGCCTGACGCCGAGCGGGCAACCGATCCGAAGGGAGGTCAGGCTGGCTTGAACGGCGCGGGGGCGGGTTCGTCGCGGGAATAGCCCATCCCGCAGAACCCGCCCCCCATGTAGCGTTCCTGCACGGGATCGCCCGATGTCCGGCCGGCCAACTGCCCGGCATAGGGATCGGCGCTGTCCTGTGGCGTCCAGCCCACCGTCTCCCGCCCGTCATCGCGCCACCAGGTCATGCGGCTGTTGTCCGATGCGCCCCAGACCACGCTGGTCTGCACGTCTTGCGCCAGGACGCAGCGCACCACCAGGCGGGCGAGGTCGGGATAGGACAGCCAGCTCGCCAGCATGCGTGCGTCGATCGGCTCGGGGAAGCAGGAGCCGATGCGGAGGAACACGCTCTCCACCCCGTGCTTGTACCAGTACATCCGGCCCATCAGTTCGCCGTAGGCCTTGGACAGGCCGTAGAACCCGTCGGGCAGGAACTGCGCGTCGGCGCCGATCGTCTCGGTGCGTTCGTGGAAGCCGATCGTGTGGTTGGACGACGCGAAGACGACCCGTGCCTTCTCCCGCCTCGCCGCTTCGTAGATGTGGAACAGGCCGCAGATGTTCGGGCCGATGATGGTCTCGAACGGCTGCTCGTTGGAGATGCCGCCGAGGTGGATGATCGCCCCACAGCCCTCGGCCAGGCGCAGGATCGTGACGCCGTCATTCAGGTCGGCGCGGGTGAAGGCGGCGCCGGCTGGAATCGCGTCCGGAAAGGGCGTGATGTCGGTCAGGCGCAGGGTCCAACCCAGGGCGGACAGCGCCTTGGTCAGCATGCGGCCCAGATTGCCCGACGCGCCGGTCAGCAGCACGGGTTTGGCGGGAGCGTCGGACATGGCTTTTTCCTTCTGGTGGGGTATCAAAGGCCCCGGTGGAGGCGGATGCCCTCCATCAAGGCGGTTGCAGCAGGAGACATCATGCGCGGGATCGAAGACCTGGCCCAGGCCCTGGCGAACGGACAGACCACCAGCCGAACCCTGGTCGAGGAGGCGCTGTCGAAGATCGCCGACCCCGCCGGAGAGGGCGCGCGCGCCTTCATCAAGGTCCATGCCGAACAGGCCCGCGCCTCGGCCGACGCGATGGACGGGTTGCGCAAGGCCGGACGCGCGCCAGGCCGCTTCGCCGGCATCCCCATCGCGCTGAAGGACCTGTTCAACATCGCCGGTGAGCCGACTCCGGCCGGATCGGTGGCGCTGGCCGACGCGGCCCCGGCCGCTGCCCATGCGCCGGTCGTGCAGCGGATGCTGAACGCCGGGTTCATCTCCATGGGCCGGGTGAACATGACCGAGTTCGCCTTCTCGGGCCTTGGCATCAACCCGCATCACGGCACGCCCTCCAGCCCCTGGGACCGGGCTTCGAGCCGGATCCCCGGCGGCAGTTCCTCGGGCACCGCCGTCGCGGTCGCCGATGGGATGGCGGCGGCGGGGCTGGGCACGGATACCGGTGGCTCCTGCCGCATCCCGGCGGCCTTCTGCGGCATCGTCGGCTACAAGCCCACCGCGCGCCGCATCCCGATCGATGGCGTGCTGCCCTTGGCGCCGTCGTTGGACTCGGTGGGTCCACTGGCGCGGACGGTTGCCTGCTGCGCGGCGATCGACGCGATCCTGGCGGGCGGGGCGCCGGTCGTGCCGGACGCCGCGTCCCTGGACGGGCTACGCCTGGCGGTGCCGGAAAACCTGGTGCTGGACGGGATGGACGCGGTCGTGGCCGCGGCGTTCGAGCGGGCATTGACCGCCCTGTCCCAGGCCGGCGTCCGCATCACCCGCATCCGCTGCCCCGAGTTCGACGAGATGCCCTCCGTCAACGCCAAGGGCGGCTTCGCGGCGTCCGAGGCCTTTGCCTGGCACCGCGACGTCCTTGCCGCCAAGGGCAACCAGTACGACCCACGCATCCGTGCCCGCATCGCCCGCGGGGAGGCCATGAGCGCGGCTGACTACCTTGACCTGCTGGCCGCCCGCGCCCGCCTGGTCGCCAGCTTCAACGCGCGGACCGCCGAATTCGACAGCGTGATCATGCCGACCGTGCCAATCGTGGCGCCGCCGATCGCCTCTCTGGACGACGAGCGCGAATACAACCGCGTGAACCTGTTGACGCTGCGGAACACGGCGCTGGGGAACTTCCTCGACCAGTGCTCGATCAGCCTGCCGTGCCACCGCGAGGGCGAGGCCCCGGTCGGGCTGATGCTGACCGGGGAGACGATGGGCGATGCTCGGCTGTTCGCGATCGCGCAGGCCGTGGAGGGGGTGGTTCGGTAGGATTACGGACCGTGAAGACCGAGACTGAGTTGTTACCCAACCTTCGTCTTTTTGGGGGTATGGGCGATAATCTCGGCCTCGGTCGGCCGCCAGACCGTCAGGTTGTGTTGAACCGCGATACTATCGATATTGAGATTTTGGGGATCGGACCGATTCCACGGCTGGACGAAGGCATGGGCGGTGATCAATTTGATCGATGGAAATTCTTGTAGAACGCCTCGAATGACTTGGTGCATCGCCTCGATCTGCTGAACCGTGTAGGGCTCTGGCTGTTTCCTGTTCTGTATATTCGCCAGGCTGATCCCGACGGAATTGCCATTGATATCGTGACCGACGTCGGGCACCGGGATCTGCGATCCGACATGGAAAGCAACCCGACCGACCGGCACGCAAGCGAAGACAACAGCCTCGGTGCCGTTAGCATTGGCAGACTTGGCCGAGTCCTTGCCATCACGTGCGATTATGTAGTGATATCCTAGCCCCTTCTCACGCAGGACGTCCACGCTCGAGCGGGCAGTGGCTCCGGCCGTCGCATGCAACACGAGCAATATGGGATCGCGCTTACGACTCCGACTGGGAAGCGGTGGATCGAGCGTCACTAAAACCATGTTTCCCTCATGCTTGCTGGTTCTAAGGTTGCATATGTCCCTGATGGTAAGACCAATCAAAGATGCGGTCAATGGTTATTTTAATATAACAAATATACCCCCTTGTGGGATACTTTATAGTTGCCGCTTGTCGCTTGGCTCCAGTAGGGACGCTTCGTCATTACGGACGCTGTTGACGGCCTTGCTGACCTGCCAGGTGCGGAAGCCAGCCTTCGAGGGGCCGATCAAGGCGTGCGGGTCACCCGGTTCCTCGCCCAGCCAGAGCGGCCAGTCGGCGGGTTCCAGCACCACCGGCATCCGCTCATGGATCGGTTGCAGGGCCTCGCAGGCGGTCGTGGTCACGATCGCGTAGCTGCGGATGATCGTGCCGTCGGCGCCGCGCCAACCCTCCCAGACGCCACCGAAGACCAAAGGCTGCCCGTCCGCCCGCGCGATGGCCCAGGGTTGCTTGGGCGTTGGCTCGTCCTCCCGCCATTCATAGAACGCGTCGGCCGGGACCAGGCAGCGGCGGCGGGCATAGGCGTCGCGGAACATCGGCGTCGTGGCGATCGTCTCGCCCCGCGCATTGATCGTCATGCGGATCGCCTTTGGGTCCTTGGCCCAATGCGGCACCAGCCCCCAGCGCAGCAGGTCCAGCCGCCGTTCCCGCGACTCGGGGTGCAGGCGGATCACCGGCGCGTTGCGCGTCGGCGCCATGTTCCAGGTCGGTGCCCAGTTCGGCACCGGCCCGGTCGTGTGGAACAGAGCGACGATCGCATCCGCCGGCAGGAAGGCGGCATAGCGCCCGCACATGCTATCCGCTCCGGCCGAGCAGCGGGCGCGTTATTGGAGGAGGTTCAGGCGCCATTGCTGGGTGTCCCGCTCATCACAATCGAACATGATGACGCGGCTGTAGCGGTCCGCCCCCTCCATCATCTGCAGGCAGCGGGTGGCGCCGGTGAACTTGGTCCGCAACTGCGACAGCCCGTCGGGGCCCACCATCTGGATCGACCACATCTGCCCGGTGAAATTGCCGCAGGGCGCCATCACCACCTTGTTCCTGGCATCGTCGTTGACGATGTCGAGGCACCGTTTCTCTCCGGTGAACGTCGTGCGCAGCCGTACATAGCCTTCCCGCA
>CANJSR010000097.1 GCA_947476855.1 Acetobacteraceae bacterium | reverse complement strand
GGACAGATACCTACGCGTTACTCACCCGTCCGCCACTACCGGAGTTACCCCCGATCGTGCGACTTGCATGTGTTAAGCATGCCGCCAGCGTTCGCTCTGAGCCAGGATCAAACTCTCAGGTTCATCTCAACCACCAGGCCTAAACCCGGCAGCATCAACGAACAGACCCTCGCCCCAATCTTTGGTCATCAATTCAATACCCGAGCAGGGTAAGGAACCATGAACCTCACAAGCGTAACTGTAACGCATCAAAAAGATACAAAACAGCCACGCCTCCAAGTCACTCAACCTCGATCAAGCACGGAGCCTCTCAGAGAACCCATACCATCAAGATCGGCCGTGACCGCATCTCATCCCCCTCGCGAGGGCCAAGATACCGAAGGCGCCGCCATCGTATCCCTTCCTAGCCTCTTCAATTTTCAAAGAGCGGAGGCAAAACATCCAGCCTGCCCTCGCGGGTAGACCGTTCACTTTACCTCAAGAATCCATCCTGCCAACCAAGGCCGGAGAAACTATCTGACCCGAAGCGGAAGGTCAACCCCGAAAGGCGTCGTCCGCTGCGGTGAACGGGCTTCTAAGCGTCACCCCGCACCCGGTCAAGCAGAGATTTCAAACTTTCTTCACATCCGATGCCATTTCCGGAACCAGGCGACGAACCGAGGCACCCCCTCGGACAGCTTCGTGGCTGGGGAAAACCCCGTCAAAGCCGCGATAGCCTTGATGTCCGCGAAGGTCGCCTCGACGTCGGCGGCCGGCCGAGGGGCCTCCCGGACCACTGCTTTTTTTTCCAAACCAGCCTCCAGAAGGGCGACCAGGGTCAGCACCTCCTCCGCCTGGTGGTTGCCGATGTTCAGCAGGCGCGTCGGCGCCTCCGCACCCGGCGGCCGATCCAGGCAACCCACGATTCCGGCGACGATATCGTCCACGTAGGTGAAATCCCGCCGCAGCCGCCCGCCATCGAACAGCGTGATCGGCTCCCCGGCCATGATCGCGCGGGCAAAGCTGTAATAGGCCATGTCCGGCCGGCCCCAGGGCCCATAGACGGTGAAGAACCGCAGCCCGGTCTGCGGCACCCCGAACAGATGCCCGTAGGCATGGCTGATCAGCTCATCCGCCCGCTTCGTCGCGGCATACAGGGATAGGGGGGTATCAACCCGATCCGTTTCTCGGAACGGCATCTCGGTATTCGCGCCATAGACCGAGGACGTGCTGGCATAGACCAGGTGCTTCGCATCGCGCAGGCGGCGCACCGCCTCCAGCACGACCAGGTGCCCCATGACGTTGGCCTGCACATAGGCGTAGGGGTCGATCATCGAGTGCCGCACCCCGGCCTGCGCGGCCAGGTGCACGACATGGGTGATGTCGGGGTGCGCCGTCACCAGCGCGTCCATGAACGCCCGGTCGGAGACGTCCCCCTCAATGAAGGAAAACGCCCTTGCCTCGTCCAGGCGCCCGAGTCGCGCCCGCTTGAGCGCGACATCGTAGTAGGCATTGAGATTGTCGATGCCGATCACATGGTCACCGCGGCCCAGCAGGGCCTCGGCCACGTGGTAGCCGATGAAGCCCGCCGCCCCGGTGACCAGGATCTTCACGGCAGAGGGTTGGCCACGATTCGATCTTCCAACAGTTCCATCACCGCGTGACCCAGTGCGATGTGGCATTCCTGGATTCGCGCGGTTTCAGGGTCCGGCACCAGCAACACATGGTCGCACAGGTCCATGGCCGGCTGGCCCACGCCACCCAGCAACCCGACGGTGACGATCCCCATCTCCCGCGCCGCCTGCAAGGCCAGCGCGACGTTTGGCGACCGACCCGACGTCGTGATGCCGAACAGCACATCCCCCTTTCGCCCGAGGCCCCGCAGCGGACGTTCAAACACACGGTCGAACCCGTAGTCATTGCCGCAGGCCGCCATCACGGTCGGGTCCATCGTCAGCGCCAGGGCGGCGATGGACGGTCGTTCGACGCTGCCGCGCAGCCGGATGAGCATCTCGGTCGCCAGATGCATGCTGTCCCCGGCCGATCCGCCATTGCCGCAGAACATCAGCTTGCCGCCGCCGCGGAGACTCGTCTCGCAGGCGTCGACCACCCGGATCACCTCATCCGCGAGTTCCGTCGCGATCCGGCGTTTCAGGTCGGCCGATTTGTTCATCATCGCCGCGAACCGGGCGGTTTCCGTCATCATTCATTCTCCAACACGCGCACCGCGTTTACTGCGCCACCCACCCGCCGTCTATCGAAAGCGGGCTGCCGGTGATCGTCCGCGCGGCGTCCGAGCACAGGAACACGGCCAGCCCTCCGATCGAGTCGGGCGTGGTGAACTGCGCCATCGGCTGCTTTTCGGACAAGAACCGCCGGCCCGCTTCCTCCACCGTGATGCCGGTTTCGGCGGCCCGCGCCTCCAACTGGCGCTCGACCAACGGGGTCCGCACCCAGCCGGGGCAGATCGCGTTGACGGTGATGCCGCTGTTCGCTGTCTCGATCGCCGCAACCTTGGTCATGCCGAGCACACCGTGCTTGGCGGCGACGTAGGCGACTTTCTGGGCGCTGGCGACCAGGCCGTGGGCCGAGGCGATGTTGATGATCCGCCCCCAACCGCGCTGCTTCATCGCCGGGATCACCGCCCGCATCCCTCGGAACACGGCCGAGAGATTGAGCGCGATCACCGCGTCCCATTTGTCGTCGGGGAAGTCCTCAATGTTCGCAACGAACTGGATCCCGGCATTGTTCACCAGGATATCGACCGATCCGAGCGTCTTTTCGGCTTCCGCAACCATGGCGGCCACCTGCGCGGATTGGGTCAGGTCGGCGCCGTGGTAGCCGACCGCGACACCGAATTCGGCGGCGATTCCAGCCCGCAGCGCCTCGATGGCGGCCGGATCGCCGAAGCCGTTCAGCATGACCGAGGCGCCGGCGCCCGCGAAAGCCCGGGCGATCCCCAGGCCGATGCCGCTGGTCGAGCCGGTGACCAGGGCGACTTTCCCCTTCAACATCATAGGCCTGCGCTCCTGCTACGGGGCGCGGGCGGGACTGCCCGCGTCGCCTTCATGCTGCGCTGCAATACGATGTTCGGGGCGGATGGGCCAGCGCCGATTCGCGCTGGCCCACGGCACTACTTGTGGCCGTGCCCGTGGCCCCCGGCCGGCATGGGCGCGCCCGCCTTGGCGACCAGGGCCTGGGTCGTTACCGCCCCGGCCTTCTCGAACACCAGGGTCAGGGGGACCGACTCGCCTTCCTTCAGGGGCTCCTTCAGGTTCATCAGCATGATGTGCAGCCCGCCAGGCGCCAGGGTCACGGTCTTGCCGGCGTCGATGGGCATCATCGTCACCTCCCGCATCTTCATGACGTCCTTGTCCATCGTGGTCTCGTGCAACTCGACCCGGGTGGCGACGGGCGAACTGGCGCTGAGCAACCGGTCCCCCTGCCCCTTGTCGGTGATGGTCAGGAAGATCGCGCCGTTGCGCCCGGCGATCTGCGCGCGGGACCAGGCGTTATCGACGGAAACAGTGGCTTGCTGCGCGAAGGCGGCGACGCTGGCCAGCAGGCCGGCGGCCATGGTGGCCGCGAACAGGAATGAGCGTGACATGGATTTCGTCCTATATGAGAGTCGGGGGAAGGTTCGGGCCGTGGGCATGTATCGGCGGCGCCCGCGGCTGCCCCTCTCCACCCGGCGCCACGACGACGCCATGCGCCGCCCCGTCCCGCATCTCCACCTGGGTGACCGTGATCCGGTCGTCGATCCGGACCCCAGCCGCCAGCAGTCCGGCTCCATCGGGCATCGCGCAGACCGGGCACAGCCGGCAAAATGCTTCATGGGCCGGCGAATCGGGGGGCTGGTCCTGCCCGCCCCCGCCACAGATCACGCCCAGGGCAAGCCTGTCGGCCCGCGCGGGCGGCATCAGCCCACCCAGCAGGCCTTGCGCCAGGACGGCGATCAGCGCGGCAATCAGGCCGAGGCGTTTCATACCCTTACATATAGAGGCCCCGGCGGTGTGAGACCACCGCCCGGACCGACCCTCTCAATGCCGAAAATGCCGCATCCCCGTGAACACCATCGCAACCCCGGCCGCATCCGCCGCCGCGATCACCTCATTGTCCCGGATCGACCCACCCGGCTGAATCACTGCCGTGGCGCCCGCGGCCACCGCCGCCTCCAGCCCATCGGCGAAGGGGAAGAACGCATCCGAGGCAACGACGCTGCCCTCGGTCAGCCGCCCGGTCAGGCCGGCGGCCTTGGCGGCTTCCTCGCTTTTCCAGGCCGCGATGCGGGCCGAATCGACCCGGCTCATCTGCCCCGCGCCAATCCCGACCGCCGCGCCCGCCTTGGCGTAGATGATCGCGTTGGACTTCACGTGCTTGCAGACCTTGAACGCGAAGATCAGGTCCGCGAGTTCCGCCGGCGTCGGCGCCCGCTTGGTCACGACCTTCACATCCCCTGCCCCAATCCGCCCGGAATCGCGGCTCTGCGCCAGGAACCCGCCCGCGAGGCTGCGATACGTCAGTCCCGGCGCCGCCGGATCGGGCATCCCGCCGGTCAGCAGCAGCCGCAAATTCTTCTTCCGGGCCAGGATCGCCATCGCGGCCTCATCCGCGTCGGGTGCCACGATCACCTCGGTGAAGATCGCGGCGATCTTCTCGGCAGCGGCCGCGTCCAGCACCCGGTTCACCGCGACGATACCCCCGAAGGCCGAGACCGGGTCGCAGCGCAACGCCGCCTCCCACGCGCCGGCCAGGCTGTCCGCCGTCGCGACGCCGCAGGGATTGGCGTGCTTGACGATGACCACCGTCGGGGCATCGAACTCGGCCACGCATTCGAACGCGGCATCGGTGTCGTTCAGGTTGTTGTAGGACAATTCCTTGCCCTGGACCTGCCTCGCCGTGGCGACGCCCGGGCGGTTGCCGTTGACGTAGAATCCGGCGGTCTGGTGCGGGTTCTCGCCATAGCGCAGCACCTGGCGCAGCGACCCGGCGA
Source organism: Acetobacteraceae bacterium (assembly GCA_947476855.1). The sequence goes on along the minus strand of CANJSR010000097.1, from coordinate 7,819 downwards.
TCGTCAGGCGTTGCGGCAGCAGATCGCCTCGCTTCCCAGCAAACCATTCGGCGATCGCGGCGTCATAGGCCGCCGTCCGAGCATAGGCTTCCCCGGCCAGCCGCCGGCGCAGGGCCAGACCCGTGCCGCCCTGGGTCTTCAAATCTTCCAGCACCGCGTCGTACTGCAACGGGTCGGTCAGCACCGTCACGAAATCATGGTTCTTCGCCGCCGCCCGGATCAGCGCCGGCCCGCCGATGTCGATGTTCTCGACACAGTCATCATCGGCCGCGCCACGGGCCACCGTCGCCTCGAACGGGTACAGGTTCACCGCCACCAGGTCGATCGGGGCGATATCGTGTTCCGCCATCTGCGTCCGATGCGTCTCCAGGTCCCGCCGCCCCAGGATGCCGCCATGGATCTGCGGCACCAGCGTCTTGACCCGCCCGTCCAGGATTTCCGGGAAGCCGGTATGGTCGGAGACCTCCTTCACCGGCACCCCCGCCTCCCGCAGCGCGCGGGCGGACCCGCCGGTCGAGAGGATTTCCACCCCGGCCGCCGCCAGCGCCTGGGCCAGGGGCACAAGCCCGGCCTTATCGGAAACCGAGATCAAGGCGCGCCGGATCGGGACGATATCGGACATCGGATCATCCAAGGTTCGTTGTGCGGCGCGGCTTAGACCCTGGCGCGCGATCACGCCAGTCAGTTCCGCCGCCCCCTGCCCTACAATCCCAGCAGAGCCACCGTCCGCGCCAGGATCTTCGGCTCACTGAACCGATCCAAGGCACGCTCCCGACCCGCCCCCCCCATGCGCGCCCGCAAGGCGGGATCCTGGGTCAACTGGCGCAACACGGCGGCCAGCGGTTCGACCTGGCGGACCGGAACCAGGAAGCCGGTCTCTCCATCCACCACCTGCTCCCGCGGGCCAGCGATGTTGCTGGCGACAACCGGCAGGCCGGTCAGCATCGCCTCGATCACCGACATCGGCAGACCCTCGAAATAGCTGGGTAGGACGAAGATGTCCGCCGCCGCCAGCACGGCATGCACGTCGCCGCGATAGCCCAGCCGCTTCAACCGGTCACCGAGGCCCGCATTGTCCAGCAGCGCCACCATGTCGTCGCCGCGATCGGACTCCAACCTCTCCCCCACCACCCAAAGCTCGGCGTCCGGCACGGATCGCATGGCGGCGGCGAGTTCGGGATAGCCCTTGGCCCGCACCAGGCGAGAGACCGCGACGATCACCACCCGGTCCGCGGGCGTGCCGAGGTCGGCGCGGATCTGCGCCCGCAGCAGCGGATCGGGATAGAAGACCACCGGGTCCCGCCCGTTCCCGATCGCCACCGCGCGCCGGGAAATCCACAGGCGGCGGGCGTCCCGCGCCTCCTCGGCTGACACCGTCATGTAGACGTCGGTCACCCGGCCGGCCACGACCTCCATCACCCAGGCCAGGATGCGGCGAAGCCAGCTTCCCTCCTGGTTGAACAGGAAACCGTGGCAGGTATAGGCGATCAGAGGCACCCCGGCGACGCGGGCGGCGATCCGGGCGAGGAACCCACTGATCGGCATATGCGCGTGGACGACGTCCGGCGCCTCCCGCCGCAGGATTTCGACCAGGGCGCGAAACGCCCGGATATGCGCGAGGGGGGACAGCCGCCGCTCAAACGGGATGGTGATGACGCGGAAGCCCTCGGCGCGGACATCGTCCAGCAGCGGCCCGTCGGCGCAGCCGCCCACCACCTCATGCCCCCTCGCCCGCAGGGTCCGCATCAGCGGCAGCAGGAACTGCCGCAAAGAGAAATCGACGTTGGTGATCTGGAGGACCTTGACCGGCCGGCCCGGAGGGTGCGGTGGATCGGTGCCCTGATGGTCAGCGGACATGGAACCGCACACCCCACTCCCCCTCCCCTTGAGGAAGGGGGCCGGGGGGAGGGGTAAACGCCCTCCAGTCCGTGCCGCGAGCCCCCCCACCCCGGCCCTCCCCCTCAAGGGGGGAGCGGGCATTTCGGTCGCCTGCCGGGCCGAAGCGCCCTACCCGACCTTGATGATCGCCCATTTCACCATCTGCGGGCCATCGGCGGTGCCGGTCAGGACGACCTGCTCACTCCGGCGCGGTTCGGGACCGCCAAAGTAGATGCTTTCCTCCAGCGACAGCCGAGCGCCATCGGCGCGCAGGCGCCAACCGCCACCGGTGCGGAGGCGGAGGAGTACCGCGTCCCCATCCTGCTGCACACTGGCCTGGACATCGGGATGCAGATGGAACCGGACGGTGAAGGAGAGAGGCTGGGACGCCTCAATCACGTCTTCTCCGCGGATGTCCTCCCCGCTCTCGGCCACATACAGCCGCCGACGATGGACCGCGCCCAGGGTGCGGCGCCAGCCATCGTGTTCGGCTTCCAGCCAATGGGCGCCGTTGGCTTCCTGGCGCTGGGCCTTCACCTCATCGGGACGACGGCCGAGGCCTTCGGGCTTGATCTCGCTGCTGCTCAGATCGGCCAGCACCAGCGTCGAGTGGGCGGCGGTGGCCCGCAGCGCGTCGTGCCAGGCATCGGGTCCGGCGGGGAAGGCGCCGCAGTTGACGATCAGCCGCTCCCGGCCGATCGACAGTTCCAGGGACAGCGTGCCGGCATGGGCGAAGCGATCCAGCCCGGGCGGCGGCGGGGCGCCGCAGTCCACCAGCACGAGGCTCTTGCCCGCCTGCATCCGCTGGAACCCGCCATTGGTGAGCGACGACGGACCACGCACGCCTCGGCCAGCCTGGGTCAGGACCAGATCGACCAGGGCCGCGGTTTCCTCCTTGCTGCCGTTGAACAGCGCAAGGCCGCCATCGGCGTGGCGCAGCACGCGCAGGGCGGGGGCCATCCGCTCGATCGCCGCGGCCAGCACGGTGGGCGGCGGGGTCTGGGACGCCTGCAGCAGGGCACGGATTTCGGTCAGATCCTGCAAGGCACTGAGGTGCGCGGCCGGGCTACGCTCGACATGGCAGCCATCGGGCAGCACCTGGCGCGCGATCTCCTGCGGCAGGAAGCGCAGCGCGCGGGTCAGCAGGCCGGAATGCTCGGGCAGCGCGACGGCGGCGGCGATCAGGCCCTTCAGCGCGGTCAAGGCGCGGGCGTCGAGTTCCTCGGCCGGCAGGGCGGCCGACAGGCCCCGCGCGTCGGTCACGAGTCGCGCCATCAGTTTCTGGCGGAACGCGTCATCGGCGGTGGAGGCGAAGAAGTCGTAATGCCCCAGCCAGGCGGCAACCCGGGCGCCGATGACATCCGGACGCTGGGCGATGGGGTCGGAGGGCGGGCCGGCGATCCACTCGGACACCAGCGCGCGGGCACGCAGGCGGGCGGCATCGGTGCCAAGGGCACGCAGGTCGCGCAGCCAGGCAAAGCTGTGCGCCGCGGCCCGCAGGGACGCCGGGCCGGTCGTGGCCCAATCGCCCGCGCGCAGCGGGCAGACGCCGCCGCCCATCGCCAGTTCGCCCCGCAGGAGGTGGGCGCCGCGTCCGGGATCGCCCGGCCACGGGTCCCTCACCGGCAACGCCGGCGCATCAGGCACCCTTCCCAACCGCAGACTCGGCAGTCGCGCCATCGCTCGGCGCGCATCGCGCAGCCAGCGGCGCGGATCGAGATCGGTCATGCGGTGGGCGACCGGAGATCGCGGATGGCGGCGGCATAGTCCGGCGCGCCGAAGACGGCGGTGCCCGCGATCAGCGTGTCGGCGCCCGCCGCGATGACGGATGGAGCGGTGCGCGCGGTGATGCCTCCATCGACCGCGAGGGCGATGGAATGGCCTGAATCATCGATCATGCGGCGCAGGGCCGCGATCTTGGGCAGTTGGGAGGGCAGGAAGACCTGGCCACCGAATCCGGGGTTTACCGACATCACCAGGATGATGTCGACCAGATCGAGCGTCCACGCAACGGTGTCGAGTGAAGTCGCGGGGTTCAAAACGATCCCCGCCTTGCGTCCAAGGCCACGAATGGTCTGCAGCGACCGGTGCAGATGCGGCCCGGCCTCTGGATGGAGCGTGATGTGGTCGGCACCCGCGTCCACGAAGGCCTGCAGGAACGGGTCGACCGGCGTGATCATCAGATGGACGTCGAAAGGCAGCCGCGTGTGCTTGCGCAGTGCTGCGAGGAGGACCGGCCCGAAGCTGATGTTGGGCACGAAATGCCCGTCCATCACATCCAGGTGCAACCAGTCGGCGCCGGCTGCCTCGATCGCAGCGACTTCCTCCCTCAGCCGGCCGAAATCGGCGGCGAGCAGGCTGGGCGCGATCGTGATCCGACGTGCGTGTTGTGCCGCCATGGGACGTGTCTAGAGCATTTCCGCCGTCACGGAAACGTCGCCGGCGCGGGAATCTCGCCGTTTCATCCTTTCGGCTGGGAAACGGGGTCCGGCGGCGGCGCGGTGGCGGGGCGCGGCCGGCCCGTCTCAGGCATGAACCGCGCCAGCAGCAGCAGCGCGAGCAACCCGATCGCGGCCAGGACCCAATAGGCGATGGGGCGGCCAAAGCGGTCGGCGATCCATCCGGCCAGCGACGTGCTGATGGCGGTGCCCAGCGCGCCCGCGAGGTTCAGCAACGACAGGCAGGACGTGTAGAAGCCGCTCGATCGCGTCAGGTCGGCGGCGATCAGCGGCACCATGACGCCGAATACCGCCCCGCCCGCGCCCTCCAGCGTCTGCACCGGGATCAGCACGGCCGGATTGCGGATCAGCGCGAACAGCCCGTCCCGGACCGGCACGGTCGCGAACCCGGCCAGCAGCACCCGCCGCCGCCCCCAATGATCCGCGAATCGGCCAATCGCCGGGGCCATCCAGGCCGCCACGATCTGCGGCACGATCACGAAGGCGGCGATCACAAGCCCCGCCCGGCTGCCCATGCGCCGCGTCGCCTCCACCGCGGCAAGCTGCACAATGGCGATGGAGGCGACCTGGAACAGCATCACGCACAACGCGAAGATCGCCAGCCGCCGGTCGCGCAGCAGGGTCAGCGAGTCGCGCCAGCTCGTGGACTCGGAAACGGTCTGGTCGGGCTCGATGACCGGCCGGTCCGGTCCGATCCGGCGCAGCGCGAGGATGCCGCAGGCCGTCAGGGCGGCGGCGAGGACGAAAACGCCGCGCTCTCCGCCCCAGATGCTGCATGCGCCCAGCAGGGCGGCCCCCAGGCCGGCGCCGATGGAGCCATAGCGGGCGTTGCGGCCGAGACGATCGCCCAGCCCGTCCCGCCCGGCGACTCCCAGGCTGATGGCGGCGATGGCGGGGGTGAACAGGCTGGCGGCCAGGGCCTGGAGGAGGATGGCCGACCCGACCGACAGCGGGCGGGGAAAGGCCGCCAGCAGCAGGGGGGCGCCGGCGCCGGCCAGCAGGGCGACCACCAGGATCCGGCGGCGCCACCGGGACACGGTGTCGATCAGTAGGCCCGCCGGCAGCAGGCACAGGACGGCGGTGACGGTGCCGACGGTCAGCACCAACCCGATCTGCGTCTGGGTCCAGGCCTTGGACGTCAGATAGACCGGGATGAAAGCGCCATGCGCCGCGCCCGCGGCCGCCAGCAGCAGGTTCAACCAGTCGAGGCCCCGATCGGGGCGCGTGCCCTCGGGCGTCTCCGCCGGGGCGGGGGCCGATGCCTCGGCCGAGGTCACTCGAGCGGCCTGCCGACCAGGACGGAGCCGCCATCGAGGCCGCGGAACTCGGGGCCCGCCGCGATTTCATCCCGCGGCATGGCGACGACGACCTGCACATCCCCCAGGTCCTGGCGAAAACGCAGCAGCCGCCAGGCTATGGCGACCCGCACGGTGCCGATGCCCATGAAGCCGCCGACATCGATGACACCTGCCAGAGGCTCCCCGGACTGGCTGACGACGAAATCGACCAGGCGGCCGACATGGGTCCCCTGCGAATCGACCACCTGGCGGCCAAGGATCATGCCGACCGCGCCCTGCGCGAGGGGCAGGGTCCTGGGCTCCACGGGGGCGGACGGCTTGGGTACGGGCGGCGGGGGGGCGGGCGCCTGCGCGAGCGCGGGGCCGAATGGCAGCAGCATTCCGACAACGACAAGAGTGCGGGCCAGGAGCATCATTTCACCGCGCGGTTGGGTCCGGTTCCGTCGATCGGTACCGAACCGGAGCGGGTTCACCACCCCGACAGGCCCCCAGTGTGGGCCGCCCCGGGCACGCCCGACAGCCCCTTGCTTGACAGTGGGGGGTACCGCGGGCTTCATCCGCGCGATTTTGCAGCGAAAAGCCTCCTCCCCGCATGGCGACAAGCAAGCCCAAGCGTGCCCAGCATGCCTTGGTCGAAAACATCAAGACCCTGGTATACGCCGGCCTGATCGCCGTCGCGGTGCGAACCGTGGCGTTCGAGCCGTTCAACATTCCGTCCGGCAGCATGATCCCCACGCTGCTGGTTGGGGATTACCTTTTCGTATCCAAATACAGCTATGGTTACTCGCGCTTCTCATTGCCGTTCTCCCCACCGCTGTTCTCGGGCCGTATCTTCGAGTCGGTGCCGGACCGGGGCGACGTCGCGGTATTCAAATACCCGCGCGACAACTCCACCGACTATATCAAGCGCATCATCGGCCTGCCCGGCGACCGCGTGCAGATGCGGCAGGGGCAGTTGTACATCAACGGCCAGCTTTGCCCCCGCACCCCGATGGGCACGTTCGAGGCGAAGGACGCCGGCATCCGCATGGCGCTCGCCCGGTTCCAGGAAACCCTGCCAGGCCCGGACGGCAAGCCCGGCCGCAAGCACGAAATACTGAAGGCGACCGACGGCATCGACGCGGCCCGCCGCCCCGGCTTCGATCCGACGCGGGAATTCGATCCGAACAACACGCCGGAATACCTCGTTCCCGCCGGCCATGTTTTCGCCATGGGCGACAACCGCGACAACTCCGCCGACAGCCGCTTCATGAACAGCGTGGGCTTCGTGCCGATCGAGAACCTGGTGGGACGCGCCGAGTTCCTGTTCTTCTCGGTCGATGCCGAACACCCCTGGTGGCAGGTCTGGAACTGGCCCGCCGATATCCGCTGGAGCCGGCTGCTGATGCCGGTGCGCTGATGACCCGTCGCGGGCGGCGGGCATGAGCGAGACCTTCGAGACCCTGCTGGGCCACAGCTTCCAACGTCCCGACCTGCTGCGGGAGGCTTTGACCCATCGCTCCGCCCTGCGCGCCCGTGCCCGCGGCAAGGGATCGAACGAACGCCTGGAATTCATCGGCGACCGCGTCCTCGGGCTGCTGATGGCCGAATGGCTGGCGGAACGCTTTCCCGCGGAGCAGGAAGGCGAACTCGGCCGGAGGCTGGCGCAGCTTGTGTCCCAGCCCGTGCTGGCCGGCGTCGCCGAGGAGATCGGCCTGGCCGAGGCCCTGTCGGTCGCGCCCGGTGAAGCGCGGGCCGGCGTGCGCCAGCGGGCGACGGTCCTGGCCGACGCGCTGGAGGCTTCGTTGGGCGCACTGTACCTGGATGGCGGGCTCGAACCGGCCCGCGCCTTCGTCCGGCGCGCCTGGAACGGGGCGATGATCGCACAGACCGCCCCGCCCAAGGATGCCAAGACCACCCTGCAGGAATGGGCGCACCGCCAGGGCTTCGACCTGCCCGCCTATGCGGTCACCGATCGCTCCGGCCCGCCGCATGCGCCAGCCTTTGAGGTGACGGTGACGGTCGGCCCGCATAGCGGCCAGGGCACCGCCGGCAGCAAGCGGGCGGCGGAACAACTGGCGGCCGAGGCATTGCTGCGGTTAATAAGCCGATGAACCAGAAATGCGGCCATGTGGCGATCGTCGGCGCGCCCAACGCGGGCAAGTCGACGCTGCTCAACCGGATGACCGGGGCCAAGGTCTCGAT